>JBBSIW010000227.1:0-4639 GCA_038231895.1 Solirubrobacterales bacterium
AACCCAGCCCGCTTCCCTCCGGGCCGACCGGCTTGTGATCCGCCGCCTCCTGCACGAACGGCTCGCGGATCCAGGTCGAGATCTTCTCCTTGGCCAGGGTGTCGGCCAGGGTGAAGGTGGCCAGCGCCATCACCGGCAGCTCGCCGCGGGGTATCGGCTCGGCGCCGGCCCGCTCCCGATTACGCGCCGACGCGATCACCGCGCCGAGCCCGGTCAGGAACACTCCCTCGAGGAGTGCGTAATGCAGTGGCTGGGTGGCCGAGGTGGGCGTCGACGCCGCGCCGGGCCACCTCCAGCGGCGCTCGCTGGTCTTCGGCTCGCCTTCCCGGGGGAGCGCTTCGTGTTGGGTCGGAGTCACTGGTTTCTCGTCCCGGTGGCAGTCGGGGGTGGTGCACGGCCATCGTACTGGTGATCCGACGGATCGTAGGATCAGATCAGGAAGCGGAAACGCGGCCCATCGAGGAGGTGGCCCGCCCGCTGAACGCGTCCGCAGGCCGCACGGGTCACACTGACGCCATGACCGACGCCGCGAGCCCCAGCCTGACCACCCGCCTGCGCGCGACCCTGCACCGGGAGGTCTCCGCCGACATGCTTGAGGCCTACAAGCGGGCCGGGCTCGCGGTCTACGATGCCCTCGCCGACGCCGAGGAGCGCCGCGCCGCGCTTGCCGCCGAGCCCGGGGCTCTGTGGCGGGCCGCCCCCGCCGAGCAGGCGCAGCTCGCGGCGACCTGGAACGCCTGGGCCTTCCAGCTGCTCGGCGACGAGCTCCTCGCCGCCGACTACCGGACCGACCCGGGGACCGTGGGCTACGTCCCGCGCGTCACGCACGCGCAGGCTCTCTCCTTCTACGAGGAGGTCGAGCCCTGGCTCGGGCGCTCCCGCCGCGCGCAGGGCGACCCGGGCGTCCATCTCGCGACCGAGCTGCCGGCCGAGCTGCCGCCCTGGGCCGAGGTCGAGCCCTGTCCACGCGAGCACCTGGAGGCCATGCGCGCCGCCTGCCGGAGCCTGTGCGAGCACGCCGAGCTCGCGCTGGCGGACGCCGAGCGCTCGGCGGGGGAGGCGCAGCGCGACGACGTCGCGGCCCTGCGCGGCCGCCTGGCGGCCGCGATGAGCGCGGCGGAGTACGCCCAAGCGCTCGACCAGGACAAGCTGCCGCTCGAGTTGCACGAGCGCATCGAGGACGGCCTCAAGCGGGCGATCGAGGGCGCCCACCGGGTCGGGCAGCTCGCCGCCGCGCCACGCCTGCTCGAGCGCTCCGATGCCTTCGGACCGCCCGATCTCGCCGCGAGCGCCCCGCGCCTCCCCGGGCCGGGCGAGCCCGGCTGGGATCCCTGGCTGCTGACGGACCCGGAGACGCGGGAGCGCTGGAAGCGCGACCGGCGGGCGCGGCGGGCGATCGAGCAGCTCTGGCGGGCCGATCCCGATCCGCGGCGCACGTTGGAGCTCCAGTCCCAGATCGAAGAGGGCATGCGGGAGAACTACCTCATCTACGCGCGGACGCAGGGTCGGCCGCTCGGCAACTACTTCTGCTGCCCGTGGTCGCCGATCTACGAGGTCGCGAAGCCGGTTGCGGTCGGCGGGCAGAGGCTCGCGCGCGGGACGCAGTTCACCCTCGACGTCTCCGCCGAGGAGATGGCCGAGGGCGGGCCGTTCGTCCGGCGGATCCTCACGGGAGACTTCCGTCCCACCTCCGAGGTCGACTACTGCGACCCGTCCGCGGGCGGCCACGGTTAGTCCCCGAGCAGGCCCGCTGACCTGGTGGTCAGAGGCCGCTTGCCATGGCAGGACGGGCGGGCGTGAGCGTCGCTGCGCGTTGCAGGGTCTCGGCTATCTGCGGACCGCTGAGGAGCCGCTGAGGGTCGAGCAGCCACTGGATGATCAACCCGTCGAAGGTCGCCATGACGAGGCTCGCGGCGGCCTGCGGGTCCGGCGAAAGCGACTGGGGCCGTTGGGCGAGGATCTGCTCGATCCCACTCGTCAATGCGGTGCGCAACGCGTGGAAATCCGCGGCCAGCGCTGTGCGCAGGGGAGGTGAGCGCTCGGCGCGGAGCAACGCCTCGAAGTAGGCGATCACGAGGGGACGGTTGCCGTCGAGCGTCTCGAGGAAGCCGTCAAGAGCCGGCCCGAGCTGCTCGAGCGGAAACGGCGCTCCTGGCCGCGAGAGAAGACCGACCAGTGGGTCGAGCCAGCGCCGGACGCCCTCGGCCAGGGCCGCGTCGAGGAGCTCCTGGGTGGAGCCGAAGTGATAGCCGATCGCTCCCAGGCTGACGCCCGCGCCACTCGCGACGTCGCGGGCTCTCGTGTCGGCGTAGCCCTTGTCCTGCAGCGACGCGAGCGCGGACTCGAGGAGGGCATCCCGGTTGGTCACGTGCCCACGGTAGCGAGTCCTTTGCACAGGTGTCTTGCACGGGCGTACCATGGGGGACGATGAGTCTTCTCTCCAGACGAAGAGCCATTCCGTACAGCCCGACAAGGAGCTAGAGATGAAGAAGCTGAACGAGACCAAGCACTCGATGAAGATGATGTGGGCCTGCGCGGCCTTTGCCGTGCTCGCAATCGTCCTCCTCGCCAGCGGCGTCGGCGCCGGAGCGCTGTTCATTATCCCGTGCATGCTGATGATGGGAGCGATGATGTGGATGATGATGGGCGGCATGGGCGGCAACCCGCGCGGAGGCGACAAGGCCTAGCCGCGATGCGGGACGCCGTTGCGGACCTGGAGCTCGTGCTCAACGCCCCGGATGGCGACGTGCGCGCGCTCTACGAACGCGCCGCCGCACGCTATGACCACTTCCGCGAGCTCTGGCTGCGGCTCGCGGGCGCACCCGCCGAACAAGCGCTGCTCGACGACCTCCGAGCCGTCTTACCGCCGGGCGCGAGGGTTCTCGATGCGGGGTGCGGTACCGGCGCGCTCGCCCGTCAAGTACTCCGCATCGAGCCCACCGCGCAGATCACCCTGCTCGACCTGTCGCCCGCGATGCTGGCCAGAGCCGCCGACGTCCCGGGCGAGCATATCGTCGGGAGCGTCCTCGATCTGCCCGTCGCCGATGACAGCTTCGACGTCGTCATCAGCGGATGGGTGATTGAGACCGTTCCCGATCCGATGGCCGCCGTGAGCGAGTATCTGCGCGCCATCAACCCCGAAGGGCACGTGCTCTACACGTTCTGCTCGCTGCCGCAAGGGTTCTTCTCGCGCGCGGGCAGCGCGTGGCTGCGCGCCGCCGTCGGGCGGGGCTTCGCCGGCGAGTTCCTCCCCGAAGCGCGCACACCGTGGCACGACTGCCCACGATCCCACCGCCTACGCGCCCACGGCGGCCTGGTCACCGAAGTCGCGCTACGCAAGTGCTGCCACGTCGGAGAATCCCTGGTGCCCGCGAAGGACTCCCCGGGCGCCACGGATGCCTGAGACCGCGCCTGTCGACCGCGTCATCTCCCAGCGCAGCGGTCAGGTCCTCGCCGTCGAGGACGTGACCAAAGCGTTTCATCGCGGGGCGCCCTGGCATCGCCACACCGTCAAAGTGCTACGCGGAGCGAGCCTGCACGTCGATGCGGGCGAGCTCGCGGGGCTGGTGGGGGAGAACGGGTCGGGCAAGAGCACGCTGATGCAGATCATCGTCGGTCTTCTGGCCCGTGATGGCGGGCTCGTTGACCGCCCGCCACGCCTCGGGTACTGCCCGCAACTTCCACTGCTATGGGACAAGCTGACGGTCGCTGAGCACTTCGAGCTGTTCGCGCAGGCCTACCGCCTCGATGCGATCGCCGCGAGAGCATCACGAGACGCCCTGCTTGACGAACTGCAGTTCGCCAAGTACGTCGGCTACCGGGTGGAGTCGCTCTCGGGCGGCACCCGCCAGAAGCTCAACCTCGCGCTCGTGCTGCTGCACGACCCGCAACTCCTGCTCCTCGACGAGCCCTACTCGGGCTTTGATTGGGAGACCTACCTGCGGTTCTGGGAGATGGCCGAGCGCCGCCGCGGGGAAGGCATGGGGATCCTGATCGTCAGTCACCTGCTCGCCGAGCGCGACCGGCTCACGCGTGTCTATGAGCTCCGCGACGGCCGCTGCGAGGTCCCATGATCCGCACGGCCGCGTTCGCCCGCGAGCAGCTCCGCGCGCCCTTCACGCTCATTCTGCTGGTCGCGGTGCCCGCGTTCTTTGTCGCCGCCTCGGCCGGCGTTCTCAGCGACTTTGCCCGCGCCCTCGGTGGTGGCCTTGGCGGTGACGCCGCCGCGGCGCTCGGCGCCGGCTGGGCCGCCGCCTTCATCGCCGGGACCCTGGGGTTCTTTCAGGCCAGCTCCTCGCGCGGCGCCGACCGCCGCCTGGCGCTCGCCGGAGCCGGACCGGCCCGAGTGGCCGCCTCACGCATCGGCGCATCGCTGGCGCTCGCCGTGGTCGCCGCCGGCGCCGGCTTCATCGCCCTCCTGCTGCGCACCGGGCTTGTCCATCCCTGGCACGCCGCCGCCGCCGTCCTGGCCTTCGCGCTGATCTACCTGGCCGTCGGCGTGCTGATCGGAGCGGTCATCAGCGCCCCACTGGAGGGATCACTGGCAGTGGCCTTCGTGTTTCTCCTCGATGTCTTCTCGGGACCGGGGATGGCCGCGCACGCCGCCTTCTACAGCGTGAGCCGCAAGGCCGCCGACGTC
>JBBSIW010000228.1:0-4631 GCA_038231895.1 Solirubrobacterales bacterium
AAGACCTCCAAGCGCTCGCGCACCGCCAACGCGACCGGCTCACCCACCGGCTCCATCACCGCTGCTTCACCCATGACGACCACCCCGTGTCGAGTTTGCATAACCCGACAGGCATTCGCCCCATAGACGAGGTCCCCTACCAGCGACCTACCAAAGTCCTACTACCCGGCGTAGCGCTCGGAGCGCTCCGCCTCGCGCTCTGACTCCGACAGCGCGCGCAGGAACAGCCACATCATCGCCACGCCCATGACCACCGACTGCTCGATTGCCATCGCGGCACCGCCGAGCGATTGGTCCTGCACGGCTCCCAGCCCCCAGAACCGCGGCTGGTGAGCGTAGAAGCCGTAGAGCACGTCAGGCGAGAAGGTGAGCAGCACGCCGAGCAGTCCGAGGCCGATCTTGCCCGTGAACATGTACGCCACCGGGCCGAGCCCGCCCAGGCGGTGGCGGCTGCGGATCGGCGACAGGAGATGCCACCAGTACAGCAGTCCGATCGCTGCGAACGTGACGTGCTCGAGCACGTGCGCGAGCGGGTGCTCGAGCGCGGCGTCGTAGAGCGCCGGGACGTGCCACAGCCACATGCCGGCCACGTAGAGCACCACCGCCGCAGCGGGATGAGCCAGCGGGCCGACGGCGCGTTCCACGCGCTGCACCCGGCGCGTTACCGGACGCAGCAGCACCCGGGTGAGGCCGAGCGTGATGAGGATTGCCGCCACGTCGACGACCAGCAGATGCCCAACCATGTGCATGACGAACAGCTGCTCCCCGAGCCGGTCGATAGGCGAGATCAGCGCCGCGAACAGGGCAAGCAGGCCAGCCACGAAGCTGGTCAGGCGCCATCCGGATGCCGCGGCGGTCCCTGCCTCTGCGCGTGCTCGTCGCCACCGGCGGAGATAGACGACCAGCGCCACGGCCAGCGCCACGACCACTCCGGGCTCCAGCGTCCACGAATAGTCGGGAGTCACGGCGCGCGATTGTCGCAGTCGCTGCCACTTCGGGCACGCAGGTCGCGCGATGCTGACCCGCGTGCTCGAGCGCTTTCGCCATGAGCTGCTGGCGCTGGTGGTGCCGCCGATATGCGTGGCATGCGGTAGGGGTCTGCGCCAGGCGGGGGAGTCGCTGTGTCCGACCTGCCGCGCTCGCCTGCCTTGGCTGACGGGCGCGCGCTGCCTGCGATGTGCCCTCCCGGCGCCGTGTGATCCTTGCCCCGCGCGCGGGGCTGCGTACGACCGCGCGTGGACGCCGCTGGCCTATGCGGGCACGGCGCGCACGGTCGTCACGGCGCTGAAGTTCCGAGGGGGGCTCGCCCTGGCCGATCTGATGGCCGCCCAGATTGCCGCCGGCGCACCGCCCGAGCGGTGGGTGGACGTGGCGCTGACCCCCGTACCGGCGCGTCCCGGCGGTCGTCGCGAGCGCGGCTTCGATCAGGCTGAGCTCATCGCTCGCGCGCTGGCCTCGCGCACGGGTCGGCCGCTCACGGGCTGCCTGCGGCGTAGCGACGGGGACGGCCGCCAGGTCGGCGCAACCCGCGGCGAGCGCCTCAGGCCCGGACGGATCGGCGTGCAGGTCCACGGCCGCCCCCCGCCGGCGGTGATCCTGATCGACGACGTCTACACGACGGGCGCCACGCTGCAGGCGTGCGCGCAGGCGCTGCGCGCCGCGGGAGCGCAGCGGATCGAAGCCGTCGCCTACGCGCGGACGCTCGCTCCAGGCCGCCGAGCTGACAAACGCCACCCGGCGGCGTAGCATCTGCGATACGCCGACGTCCACAGGAAGGAGTCCCATGCGGATTGCGATCAAAGGCCGTAACACTCCGGTGAGTGACGACCTACGGGAGCACGTGGAGCGGAGGTTTGAAAAGATCGCCAAGCAGGTGTCTCCGCTGGCCGAGTGCGAGGTCGAGGTGCGCGAGGAGCGCAACCCGGCGATCGCCGACTCGCAGATCGCCGAGGTGACCCTCTACCTCAAGGGCGTGACGCTGCGGGCGCAGGATGCCTCGCGCGATATGCGCCACTCCGTCAACCTGTGCGCCGACGAGCTCGCGCGTCAGGTCAAGCGGCATCGCGACAAGCGCCGCAAGCGCCGCGAGGCCCGTTCGGGGGAGCTGCCAGGAGGCGCATCGCCGGCGTCCTAAATCCCGCTTAACGGCTGGCGGAAAGGGCCTTGGAGACCGGGGGGTCGCTGCTACGCTTGCGCCCATGGGGATCTTCGATCGTGCGCTTCGGCTGGGGGAATCCAAGCAGTACAAGTCTTACGCCCAGCAGGTCGTTCGCATCAATGCGTTCGAGCCCGAGATGGAGCTGCTCTCCGATGAGGAGCTGCGCGCCGAGGCCGAGGCGCTGCGCGAGCGCGCCCGCGGCGGAGAGGCCCTCCAGGACCTCCTCTACGAGTCCTTTGCGCTGACCCGGGAGGCCAGCAAGCGCTCGCTGGGCCTGCGCCACTTCGATGTCCAGCTCATCGGGGGCATGGTCCTCCACGACGGGATGATCGCCGAGATGAAGACCGGCGAAGGCAAGACGCTTACCGCCACGCTGCCGATCGTGCTCAACTCGCTGGGCGGGCGGGGGGTCCACCTCGTCACCGTCAACGACTATCTGGCGCGCCGCGACGCCGAGTGGATGACGCCGCTCTTCAATGCGCTCGGCGTGACCGTGGGAATCCTGCAGAACATGCAGCCCGCCGAGGAGAAGGAAGCTGCCTACGCGGCCGACGTCACCTACGGCACCAACTCGGAGTTCGGCTTCGACTACCTGCGCGACAACATGGCGACCTCGCTCGAGGAGAAGGTCCAGCACGGCGCCCGCGAGAAGCCCGCCGACTGGGTGGACGTGGACCCCAACGGCAAGCGCAGCTCGTTCGCTCACACCTTCGCCATCGTCGACGAGGTCGACAACATCCTGATCGACGAGGCCCGCACGCCCCTGATCATCTCGGGTGCGCCCGAGCAGGCGGCGGACCTGTACGCCAAGTTCGCGCGCCTCGCGCCCATGATGGAGGCCGGCAAGGCACCGGAGGGAATGGACTCGCGGGCCAAGAAGGATTTCCTCGCTGACTACGACTTCGAGTTCGACGAGAAGCACAAGACCGTGGCGGTGAGCGAGCAGGGGGTGGCGAAGGCCGAGAAGTTCCTGGGGATCGACCATCTCTACCGCGCCGAGAACGGACACCTGGTCAACCACCTCCAACAGTCGCTCAAGGCCGAGTCGCTCTACCGGCGCGACAAGGACTACGCCGTGGTCGACGGCGAGGTGAAGATCATCGACGAGTTCACGGGCCGCATCCTCGAGGGCCGGCGCTGGTCGGAGGGCCTGCACCAGGCGGTCGAGGCCAAGGAACGCGTGGCGGTGCAGGAGGAGAACCAGACCCTGGCCACCATCACCCTGCAGAACTACTTCCGCATGTACAGCAAGCTCGCGGGAATGACCGGCACCGCGCTGACCGAGGCCACCGAGTTCATGAAGATCTACAAGCTCGGGGTGATCGAGGTACCGACCAATGTGCCGATGATCCGAGGCGACCGCAACGACCAGATCTACAAGACCCAGGACGGCAAGTGGGCGGCGGTGACCAAGGAGATCGTCGAGCGCCACGAGCGCGCGCAGCCCGTGCTGGTGGGCACCATCTCCGTCGAGGTCTCAGAGGTCCTGTCCAACCAGCTGACCAAGCACGGCATCAAGCACACGGTGCTCAACGCCAAGCCCGAGCACGCCGAGCGCGAGGGCGAGACGATCGCCGAAGCGGGTCAACCGGGTGCGGTGACCATCGCCACCAACATGGCCGGCCGTGGGGTCGACATCAAGCTCGGCGGCAACGCCGAGCATCTGACCCGCCTCGAGCTGGGCAAGCTCGGCCTCAAGTCCGGCGACCCCGACTACGAGGAGCACGCGAAGAAGGTGCTCCCCAAGATCGACGAGCGCGTCGCCGCTGCCCGCGAGGAGGTCGTCGAGGCCGGGGGGCTGTTCATCTGCGGCACCGAGCGCCACGAGTCGCGCCGGATCGACAACCAGCTGCGCGGCCGCTCGGGCCGCCAGGGCGACCCGGGCGAATCCCGGTTCTTCCTCTCCGCCCAGGACGACCTAGTCCGGTTGTTCGCCGGCGATCGGATCTACAAGATCCTCGACCGCATGGGCACGGTGACCGACGACGGCGAGGAGGAGCCGATCGAGGCCAAGATCCTCACGAGCCAAATCGAGAAGGCCCAGAAGAAGGTCGAGGAGCAGAACTTCCTCCTGCGCAAGCGCGTACTCGAGTACGACGACGTGATGAACCAGCAGCGCGAGGTGGTCTATGAGTACCGCGATCGCGTGCTTGAAGGCGAGGACCTCGGGGACGAGGCGCGGGAGCACATCCGCGAGGTGCTCGAGCGGATGGTCAACGAATACACACCCGGCGACTTCGTCGAGGAGTGGGACGTTCCCGGGCTGCTGGCCCAGGTGCAGCAGATCTTCCCACTGGACCTCGATGCCGACGAGCTCTCGCCGGACCGGGTAGAGCGCGCGGAACTGCTCGATCGCTTGACCGAGGAGGCCCGCTCGGTCTACGCGCAGCGCGAGGAGCAGCTCGGCGAGGAGCTCATGCGCGCGCTCGAGCGCTACCTCCTGCTGCAGATCATCGACGAGCGCTGGCGCGAG
>JBBSIW010000229.1:0-4629 GCA_038231895.1 Solirubrobacterales bacterium
CGACATGCTCGCCGCACTGCGCCGCGAGCTCATCCGCCACGAATATCACGCACAAGCACCCGCCACGACCACCAACCCACAAATCACGCCCGCCCCCACACCCTCAGCGCTCACCGCGGCGTGAGATCACGAAAGTCGAGCGAGATAAGGCGCAATAGGTGAGCGGGACATACAGGGGCGGGCTTGAATCGACGCTGGCACGAGCCAGTGCCGGGCGCCGACCTTCGCCGCCGCATCGAAGGTCTCGCGTCGATCGTGCGATGCTCCGAGCCAAGGGCCCCAAGAGGAGCAGTCACATCGCGCGGGTGAGATAAACCTTCGCGCATGGCGGCTCTGATTGCCGAACTGCTCGTGACCGAGACGGCGATGATGAAGCTCGGCGGGCGGGGCATCGCCATCGAGGAAGCCAGACAGCTTCCGCGAAACGCCAACGTCACGGTCCGCAATCCACGTGCAGACAGGCACCCGAAGCGGCGTCTGCTGATCGGGCGCACCGACGGCGGGCGGACCCTGACGCTGGTGATCGAGGGCACCATCGACCCCACGACGTGGCTGATCGTGACGGGCTGGGACGCAGCGGACCGCGAGCGTACAATCCTTGATAGCTGAGTCATGGACAAGGACCCCTGGACAGCGCCCGATCCTCAACCAGGCGATTTCGACGCCGACCTGGCGAGCATTGACCCGCGCTATATCGAAGTGCACGAGGGCAATCCCGACGCCACGGTCACGATCGTCGTAGGCGTGGAAGACGAGGACGCACTGCGGCTACAGCAGCTCGCCGCCGTCCGCGGACAGCGACCTGGCGAAGTCGTCTCGTCCCTGCTGCGCAGCGCCTGAGTAGCGAAGCCGGCGGGACCTACGACGGACGCCCGGCGGCATGTAGCGGGCGGACACCACCGCTCGCAATGCCGCATTACGGTTGTCGTTTTCCCCGGCCATCCGCGGGGAGCAGGGTGAACGCCCCGCCCTGCAGCGGCCGAACAGCGCGGAAGTCGCGCTCGTCGAAGGTCAGGACTCGGCGGGTGCCGAGCTTGCGCGCGAGCACCGCGATCGAGAGGTCAGCCAATCCGAGATCGAGATCCGCGTATCGTCGATCGAGCTCCAGCGCGTCCGCGTAGTCGCGCGCGTCGAGGCCCGGGCTCTCATAACGACGTGCGGCCAGGTCCTCCAGGAAGGCGCGCCTCGCCGGAGGACCGAAGCGCTGGCCGAGGAGGTAGTCGATCTCGGCCGTCACCGGAGCCGGGATGAAGAGCCCGCCCCGCTCCGCTCGCATCAGGTCGAGAATCTCGCCGCGTTGCGGCTCGCGCTCATCGGCAAGGGCGACGAGGGGCGCTGCGTCCACGACGAGCGTCACGTGCCGAAACCGTCGAGCAGCTCGTCCTCGGGGATCTCGGAGATCGAGCGCGGATCGTCATCGATGCGGGCAAAGCCAGCTGCCAGGGCGGACTCCCCGTCGCCCCGGGCGGCCGGAACGTACGCGGCGATCGCCGCGCGGATGATCTCCGCCTGGGATCGCCCCTCCGAGCGCGTGAGCTCGGCGAGTCGACGGGTCTCGCGCTCGCTCAGGTAGACGCTGGTCTTCCGCACGCACGTAGGGTACTAAGTAGGGCAATCCCGCATAAGGAAGTGGATGCCATTGCGCAGCGCATCCACGGCCGGATGCTTGGAGCAGAGTCCGGCCAGCGCATTGGCCAGCACTCGGCGCCCGACCGGGCCGCGCGAGAACCGCGAGGAGAGCGCGATGACGACCCCAGCATGTTCCCGACCGGTTGCACCCCACTCCCCGTAGAGGCGCATGAAGTCGCTCACGTTCTCACTCACGACAGCCCGCCCCTCTCGAGCGGCGAGCGCGAGCAACTCGACGTCCGCCAGACCCTTGAGGAAAGGGTGCTCGTCCACGCCTGCCGTGTCGACTCCACCCTCACGCAGCGCCCGCGCGAGGTCAGCGGGGTACATCTCGTCGAGCAGCAGCCTCACGCGGCGGGGGCGGAGTCGGCGTCGTGCCGCAGCTCAGCCGCGTGTCAGCGCGTCGTAGTGGGCGGTCTCGCGCTCGTGCAACGCGATGCGGCCCTCGATCTCATCGGGATACTCGGCCGCGTAGCGAAGCGCGACCTGGATGCGGTCAGCGGGGATCGAGAGCTGCCCCGTCAGCTCTTCGGCCGCCTGCGCTCCGCCGCCGAGCTGGCGCAGGGCCACCACGATCTCCCAGACATCCGGACCACCGGACAACGCGGCGCGTCTGCCCGCCGGCCCGGAGCGAAACACGATCCCCGGATGGGTCTCCGCCCGCTCACCCTCCTCGGCGTAGCGGCGCAGAACGTCGGAGAGTCGCTCCCCCCGAGCCTGCGCGCGGGCCCGGATTCGCGCGACCGTCTCGCGGTCCATCCTCACCGACACGTTCGTCGTCTGGCCAGCCATTGTGGACAACGTAGCACAGCGTGTCACATGGGGTGACGAACCGCACGATCTTGTAAGAGCAGCACGGTGCGGCTCGGATTGCCGAACTGCTCGTGACCGAGACGGCGATGACGAAGCTCGGCGCGCGCGGCATCGCCATCGAGGAGGCCAGGCAGCTTCCGCGAAACGATGCGTCCGCGAGCACGCATCGCCGGGTGACGCGCGTCGTGCCGACTGGAGCGCGCTCCACGCGACAAGCCGCTTCAGCCGATCGACCCGCTGTCGTACACCGCTTCTTCGCGAGGCGGGGTCCGAGGTGCGACGATCCCCGTTGCTCGTAACTAGCGAGCGTTTATGCTCTATCATTGCGAGCATGAATCCATTCCGCTACAGCGAGCCTGTCCCGGTCGAGGAACTCTTGGGCCGGGACGCCGAGGCGGAGGAGCTCCTGCGGCGAGCCGGAGAGGGCAACAACAGCCGGCTCGTGGCGCCGCGCCGCTTCGGCAAGACGTCGCTGCTGCGTCGCGTCATCCATGACGCCGGTCGCGAAGCCTGGGCGACCGTGTACGTCGACTTCTTCGGTGTGCTGACGCTGGCGGACATCGCCCAGCGCATCGAGCGCGCATACGCGGATCAGCTCGAAGGCCGCTTCGCGTCCTGGTTTGCCGGCGTGAGACGAATGTTGCGCCCGACCTTTCGCGCGGGCGGCGGCCCACTGCCGGCCGGAGTCGAGGTCGCCGTGGACGCACAGGCCGAGCCGCCGCTGCTGGACCGGCTCGCCCTACCGCGCCGGCTCCACGAGCGCCACGGAACGCGCACCCTGGTCGTCTTCGACGAGTTCCAGGACGTACTCGAGGCCCAAGACCGCGTCGATGCCGTGATCCGCTCAGAGATCCAGCACCACGGCGACGCAGCGAGCTACGTCTTCGCCGGCTCGCACGTCGGCATGATGCGTGAGCTATTCGCCAACCGCCGCCGCGCCTTCTACGGCCAGGCCGCCCCCGTCGAGCTTCCACCCCTCCCAGCCGAAGCCGTTGCCGACTACCTCGCAACCCGGTTCGACCAGACCGGCCGAGACATCGGCGCCGCACTCGAGCCGCTCCTCACCCTTGCGCAGGGCCATCCCCAGCGCACGATGCTCCTCGCACACGCCTTGTGGGAGCGGACTCCGCCTCGGCAGGCCGCCACGGAGGAGACCTGGCAGTCCGCCTACGAGCGTGCGATGCAGCAGGCCGGCGACGAGCTCCGAGCGATCTGGACAGCGCTCCCTACCGGCCAGCGCCGAGCGCTCGCCGCCATCTCCGAGAATACGACCCCCCTCTACGCCTCCGGGCGCCAGCACGGCGGCTCGCGCGGCGGCGCCATACGCACCGCCGTGCGCGCCCTGCAGGACCGCGGCGAGATCACCGACGACCCGGTCACCCGCACCGGCCACCGGCTCACAGACCCCCTTCTGGCCGCCTGGGTCAACGATGGACGGCCCGGGACGTAGCTGGCGGGCGCCGACCCCGAGCATCGGGCGGTGCTCAGGATCTCGGACGCAAACGGTCCGTCAAGCGAGTCACCGGGGCTCGACGCGAATCGTCATACCTTCAAAGGCCGGGTGACCCTGTCGGCCTCCCAACACACTGCGCCCGTCGCACCGATCGTGCAACACACGACGGACCCGTTGGTGAGAGCCACCGGGACTGCTCGCCTACGGAGTACGCCGTGACCCGGCTGGGTCCTTACCCGCAAAGGCGCCGATCGCGAGGTTGACGAGCTCTACGGCGCCAAGCAGCAGGGCATAGAAGCGCGCGTCGCCGAGCACTGAGCTGGCGTGCTGCTCGATCGCGAGGATGGCCCCCCGATCGCGATCGTCACCGTCATGCCAAGCGGATCGACGGCGAAACCGCGCCGGGAGAGAAGCATCCCCGCTGTGGCGCCCAGTCCGACCCCGGCCAGGTAGAGGCCGGACGTGTCGAGATCGGGATCGAGCTGGCAGACGACCACCACCGCGACGCCCCACCCGATGAGCACGACCGAGGTCGCCCAATAGCTGCCCTGCGCGCCGCCCGACACCGCCCCGCCGAGAAAGACCAGACCGACTGGTGATCGTGGCCACCTCGCGCTCGAAGCGCGTGCGCAGATCAGCGGCGATCGGCTCGGTGACCGCCACGAGGCTGTCGGCTCCCGCAGCTACGGCGCGCTCGAGTCCGCGATCGAGGGCCCGCTGTGCGGGCAAGGGCC
>JBBSIW010000230.1:0-4580 GCA_038231895.1 Solirubrobacterales bacterium
CACGGCCACCGCCATGCCTGCCGCCGCGATGAGGTTGCCGCGGACGGCGGTGCGCGGGCCCGTCAGCCCCGACAGCCCGTAGATGAACAGGCCGAAGGCGACGATGTAGCAGACGTCGATGAAGTTCTTGTCCTGAAAGAAGGACGTGGCGAGGAGCGTCACGTCAGGCCTCCCCGGCCTCGTCCTTGGGCTTCTCCGCCTGCTCCTCGTCCTTCGTCTCGGACTTGTCCTCGGGCTTGTCGGACTCCTCGGACTTGGCCTCGTCCTTCGTCTCGGGCTTGTCCCCTTCCTTTTCGGGCTCGTCCTCCTCTGGCCGCGTCGCCGGCTCCTCGGGCTTGCTCTTGAACATGCCCAGCATGCGATCGGTGACGAGGAACCCGCCTACGACGTTGATCGTGCCGAACGCGATCGCGATCACCAACAGCACCTTGTTGACCACCCCGTCCCCCGAGAGACCGAGCACGATCAGGCCGCCGAGGAGCACGATCCCGTGGATCGCGTTGGTGCCGGACATCAGCGGCGTGTGCAGCGTGTTGGGGACCTTCGAGATCACCGCGAAGCCGACGAAGCCGGCGAGGACGAGGATGGCCAGGTTGGTGATCAGCATCGCGTCGCCTACGCCGGCGCCCCGGCCGCCTTCTTGGCGGCCTCGTGGACGATCTCGCCGTCGCGCGTGATGCACGAGCCGGAGATGATGTCGTCGTCGAAGTCCAGCTCGAGCGAGCCATCCTCGCCGGTCATGAGTTCGAGCAGCGACTGGATGTTGCGCGAGAGGAGCTGAGATGCGTGCTCGGGCATCGAGCTCGGCACGTTGAAGGGGGCGGCGATGGTCACGTCGTGGCGCACGATCGTCTCGCCGGGCTCGGAGAGCTCGCAGTTGCCGCCTGCCTCGCCGGCGAGATCGACGATCACCGAGCCGGGCTTCATGCCCTTCACGGCGTCTTCGGTCACGAGCAGCGGAGCCGGGCGCCCGGGGATCAGCGCTGTGGTGATCACCACGTCGATGTCGGCCATCGCCTCGGCCAGGAGCTCGCGCTGGCGCTGCTGCTGCTCCTCGGAGAGCTCCTTGGCATAGCCGCCCTCGCCCTCGGCGTCATCCCCGAGGTCGAGCTCGAGGAACTTCGCCCCCAGCGACTCCACCTGCTCCTTGACGGCGGAGCGCACGTCGAAGCCCTGTGTCTGCGCACCCAGGCGCCGCGCGGTGGCGATGGCCTGCAGCCCCGCCACACCGGCGCCGAGCACCAGCACCTTGGCCGGCCGGATGGTCCCGGCGGCGGTCATCAGCATGGGATAGAAGCGGCCCAGGAGCTGGGCCCCGAGGAGGGCAGCCCGGTAGCCCCCGACGTTGCTCTGGGAGGAGAGGGCGTCCATGGACTGCGCGCGGGAGATCCGCGGAATCGCCTCGAGCGCGAACGTGGTGGCACCCGAGGACGCGAGCGCCTTGACGCCGTCGGCGTTGGTGAGCGGCTGCAGGAAGCCGATCAGGACGTCGCCGGAGCTCAGGTGTCCCGCCTCCTCCTCGGAGGGCGGCTGCACCTTGACGACGACATCGGCGTCCCACGCCGCGGCCGCGTCGGAGGCGATCGTGGCCCCGGCCTCCTCGAAGAGCTCGTCGGGGAGCATCGACCCCTCGCCGACGCCGGCCTCGACGACGACCTCGTGGTCGGAGCCCGTGAGCTTGCGCACCGCGTCGGGAACCAGCGCCACGCGCCGCTCGCCGTCAGCGGTTTCCTTGGGCACGGAGATCTTCATCGGACGGCGCGAACCCTAACGTGTCGCCAATCGACCGGCTCACTCAACGCGCGAGCAGCCAACCGGCCGCCGCACCCACGACCTTCGCGCCGCGGGCCAACCCGCGGTCGATCCGCTGCGGATCGGAGCCACCGGGGCTCGCCCGCGTCGCCCGACGACGGGCGGCCCGTGCCCGCGCGTGGGCTCGGACAACGCTGCGGCCCGCCCTCCGGCGGGGCACCCGCGCCAGGGGAAACGGGCGGCGGGCCAACGCGGTGAGCGCCTGTCCGGTGACCCACACCGGGGTCTGGCCGCTCGTGCGCGAGTAGCGGATGCTGCCGGCCGGGGCGGTGAGCGATCGCAGGTATCCCAGGGGGCTGCGTCCGCCGCGCCGCACGCGCTCGGGGTCCCGGCCCCCGGCCACGAGCGCCTGCACCGCCCACGCCGTGGACTGGGCGTTCGAGGATCCCCCCGGGTTGAGCGGAAAGCCCCCGTCGCCGTTCTGCCGCGCGGCCAGGAACGCCACCGCCCGGCGCACCGCGCGGGAGCGCCGCCGCCCGGCGGCCGCGAGCCCCTGCACCGGGGCGCTGGTGTCGTCGATCCCGCTGGGGCCGCCCCGCCCCGCGAAGTTGAAGCCGCCGTCGCGGTTCTGCTGCGCGGCCAGCCAGCCGGTCGCCCCGCGCACCGCCGCGACCGAGGGACGCGTACCCGCGGCACGCAGCGCCAGCACGGCAAAGGCGGTGGTGTTGACCTGGTGATCGAAGGAGCCGTCGCCGCGCCGGTGGCGCAGCAGCGCCGCGACGAGGTCGCGGCCGGCGAACGACCGCGGCGACGTACCCGCGGCCCCCAGCACGAGGATGGTGCGCTCCAGCTCGCCGGCGTCGGCGAAGCGGCTGCTGCGGATGTAGTCGAGGATGCTGTGGCCGCCGCGCCGGACATCGAGCGGGTTGTGCCCGGCGGCCGCCAGTCCCAGCGCCGCCCAACCCGTGTAGAGCTGGGAGGAGCTGCCGCCGGCGTCCGCACCGAAGCCACCGTCCGCGTTCTGGGCTCCCAGCAGGTAGCCGACCCCGCCGGGGGCCCGCGCCTCACCGGTGCCGGCGCCCAGCCCGCTCACCCCGACCGCCAGCACCAGGACGGCGGCCACCGCTGTGGTGGACGGCGCGGGACGCCACGTGACCTCCAGGCGCGTGCGGAAGCGCTGAAGCGCCCGCAGCAGCGCCGGGCCGAAGGCGAGAAAGAAGAGCACGTTGCCAATCGCGTGGGCGAGGTTGAACGGCAGCGACGTGCCGGCGCGAGCCGCGTACCAGCCTGCGGTGTGATCGCTGTAGTTCACCCAGTCGGCGAAATCCATCACCGCGCCGTACGCCAGTCCCGCCACCCCGCAGGCCACGGCGAGTGCCACGCGGCCCGTGCGCTGTCCGGGGAGGCGCGCCAGCCCGGCTCCGGCCAGGCCCACGCCGCCCCAGGCCAGCATCTCCCACGGAGTCCATGGGCCCTGGCCGAAGAAGAAGTTCGACGCCAGCGCGGCCAGCGCCCCGACCGCGAAGCCGGGCGCGCCGCCCAGCGCGAAGCCGGAGATCAGCACGATGTCGGTCGTCGGCTTGACGTTGGGCAGGGCGGCGAACGCCACCCGGCCCAGCGCGGCGAGCGCGGCGAGCGTCGCGACCAGCGCCACGACGCGGGCGGACGGGCGTTGGCGCTCGTACCACCCGAAGCCGACGGCGAGGGCGGCGCCGAGCAGGGCGAGCGACGCGAGCTGCCAGCTCATCGGACCATCTCCATCACCGAGAGCTCGTCGCGGATGAGGGCCGCTCCCGCGGCGGGGTCGAGTGCGCCGCCGGCGCCGCCGAGCACGCGGGCGGTCTCCGTGGCGAAGTACCAGCCGCCGGCGAGCAGCTCCTCGGGCGCCCCGTCGGCCGCCACCTCCCCGTCGCCGAGAAGCACCACGCGCTCGGCGAAGGCGCCGGCCAGCTCGCTGTCGTGCGTGGCCACGAGCACGGCCGTCCCCGCCGCTGCCAGGTCGCGCAGCTGGGAGACGAGCGCGTCGCGGTGGCCGCGGTCCATCCCCCGCGTGGGCTCGTCCAGGCAGACGGCAACCGCGGGCTCCCCCCCGCCGCCCGCCACGATGGCCAGGGCCAGGCGCTGGCGCTGGCCCCCGGAGAGGTCGCGCGGGTGGCGGTCGGCGAGCTCGCGCAGGCCGGCGGCGTCCAGGACCTCCGCTGCGACCTCGTCGCCCACGCGGTCGCGCACGAAGTAGTCCCCCGGATTCTGCAGCAGCAGGGCCACGCGGCCGGCCGCGTCAACCCGTCCGCGGGTGGGACGCAGCAGGCCGTTGGCGTGTCGCATCAGCGTCGACTTGCCCGCGCCGTTGCGGCCCATCAGCGCGACCCGCTCGCCGCGCCCGAGCGTCAGCGTGACGCCGCGCAGCGCAGCGCGGCCGCCGTCGAGCTCGTGCCAGACGCCGCGGAAGCGCAGCGCCGGGTCGCTTGGGCGCGGCTTGGGCGGGCGCCCGGGCGGCGGGGCCTGGGCGGCCCGGTCCAGTGAGCCGTGCGCGCGCAGCGTGGCGCGGGCTGCCTTCACGCTCGGAGGCAGCGGACGCAGGCCGGCGCCGTGCAGCAGCTCGGCCGCCGGGGTGAGCAGCTGGGGTGCCCGTGCCGCCGCCCAGTCCAGGAACCCCCGGGGGTCCGCATCACAGGCGATCGCGCCCTCGTCGAGGACGAGCACGCGATCGGCCCACGCGAGCACGCGCTCGAGGCGGTGGTCGGCGACGAGGATCGTCGTGTCGTATTGATCGTTGAGCCGCCGCAGCAGCGAGAGCAGCTCGTCGCCGGCGACGGGATCGAGCTGCG
>JBBSIW010000231.1:0-4572 GCA_038231895.1 Solirubrobacterales bacterium
AGGCGTCCGCCGGGTCCGCCGCTCCGACCTCCGTGTACCCCGGCGCCTCGTAGGCCTGGCCGGGCACGCCGCCGATCGCCACCAGGCGCATGCCCTCGGGCCCGGGATGGATGCGCCGCTTCGCGGCGGGCCCAACCCGTACGGCGGTCTCGGCGTCGATGGGAAAGCGCTCGCCGTCAACCTCCATCTCGCCCGAGCCTCGCAGCACGACGAACACCTCCTCCTGCCCGGCGCTCGCGTGGTCGTGGTCGGGGTGGTTCTCGGCATTGGGCTCGAGCTCGATGAAGGCGAGGCCGAACGCCTGGACCCCAAGCTCGGAGCGTGCCCGCCGCAACAGCCCCTTGTAGAACGTGTCCATCTCACCGATCTTCTTTGCCGTGTAATCGGCCATTCGTGCGCCTCCGGTCCCAAAGTTGCGTTGACGGACGCCACGCTACCGCGGACCGGGCGCTCAGGCGGCCGACTCGGCGCGTGCACGCTTGCGCAGCTTTGCGAAGCGCTTCCACGGCAGCGTGTTGGCCACGTCGTCCTTGGTCAGCCAGGCGCGGCGCGCGGTGGCGATGCCGTAGCGGGCGACGCTGAAGGTCCGCGTTCGATGGGCGTCGGTATTGATGACCAAACGCACGCCCGCCGCCGCCGCCGCGCGCGCGTGCACGTCGGGCAGGTCGCGGCGATCGGGGTTGGCGTTGATCTCAAGCATCGTCCCCGTCCGCACCGCGGCAGCGATCACGCGCTCGAGGTCCAGCGGGTAGGGAGCGCGCGCCTCGATCTTGCGACCCGTGGGATGGCCGATCGCGTCGATCCAGGGGTGCTCCATCGCGGCCAGGACCCGCTGGGTCATCGCGGGCTCTGACATGCGAAACGAGGTATGCACGCTGGCGATGACCCAGTCTAGCTCGGCCAGGAGCTCGTCATCGTAGTCGGGAGAGCCGTCGGGCAGGATGTTGACCTCGCTTCCCGCCAGCAGCTCGATGCCGTCGATCGCGTCGTTGGCGGCGCGAACCCGCTCGATCTGGCGGCGCAGCTCGTCCGGGGAGACGTCGGAGCCAAAGCCCATGCTCGCCGAGTGGTCGGTGACGGCCAGGTACTCATAGCCCGCGTCGAGCGCCGCTCGCGCCATCTCGGCGATCGTGTTCTTGCCATCGGAGGCGATGGTGTGGGAATGGAGGTCGCCACGCAGATCGCCGTCGGCGATGAGCCCGGGCAAGCCTGATCCGTCATCCCGCGCCGCTTCGAGCTCGCCCCGGTTCTCGCGCAGCTCGGGCTCCATGTAGGCGAGCCCGAGCGCGCGGTAGACATCGGCCTCGGTGGCACAACGCAGGGTCTCGCCGGTCCCGTCGTCGAGCACCCCGTACTCGGACACGTGCAGGCCGCGGCGCACCGCCGCCTCGCGCAGCGCCATGTTGTGCTCGCGCGAGCCGGTGAAGTGCTGGAGCAGGTTGCCGAACTGGGACGGCTCCACCACGCGCAGGTCGACCTTCATGCCGCTGTGCGTCCTCGCCCTGGCGCCCGCCCCCCCCTGAGAGCCCACCGCCTCGATCTCCGGCAACCCGACAAAGGCCTCGACGAGCGCCGCAGCGTCCACGGCGGTGGCGATGATGTCCAGGTCCTTGCACGAGTCGGCCATCCGCCGCGCCGACCCCGCGAGCTCCACGCGAGTGGACGCTGGGTGCCCACGCAGCGCCGCCACGATGGGCTCGCCGATCTCAAGCGCCCGATCGAGCACCACGCGCACCTCGGCCTGCCCGCCGCCGCCGGCGGCGATGGCGGCGAGGAGGTTCGCCTCCGCCTTGGCCCCGAACCCCTTCAGGCCGCGCAGGCGCTCACCTTCGGCGGCCTGTCGCAGCGCGTCGAGGGACTCGACTCCCAGCTCGTCGTAGAGGATGCGAGCCCGCTTGGGCCCGAGCCCCGGCAGACGCGTCATCTCGATCAACCCAGCCGGAAAGCGCTCGCGCAGCTCGCGTGCCTTGGGAATGTCGCCTGTCTCGAGCAGGGCGACGATCTTCTCCTGAAGCGTCCCGCCGATGCCCGCCAGCTCCGTTGCCCGACCCTGCTGGGCCAGCGCCGCCACCGACACGGATGCGTCGCGGACGGCCTTGGCGGCGGAGCGATAGGCAACGACGCGATGGATGATCGCCCCGTCGAGCTCGTAGAGGTCGCCCAGCTCGGCGAGCGCGGCGGCGATCCGGGTGTTGGTCATCAGCTCGGGCATGGCGCTGCGAAGCCTCAATAGGGTAGGGCGCTTCGTGGCGCCCTCGGAGACCCCATGGCTGGTCGTCCCCACCTACAACGAAGCTGAGAACCTGGAGGCGCTCATCGCGGCCGCCCTGCGAGTCCTGGCGACGGCCGCGCCGCAAGGATTCGTGATCCTCGTCGTCGATGACGGCTCCCCCGACGGGACCGGGGAACTGGCCGACCGCCTGGCCGCCGCCCACGAAGCCGTGCGCGTGCTTCACCGCCCCGAGAAGGCGGGGCTGGGCCCGGCCTACCTCGCCGGCTTTGCCACGGCGATCGCCGCCGGCGCGGGCTACGTGATGGAGATGGACGCGGACTTCTCGCACGACCCCGAGGACCTTGCGCGGCTGCTGGGGGCCGCTCGCGACGGCGCCGACCTGGTGCTCGGCTCGCGCTACGTCGCGGGCGGCGGCGTGATCGACTGGGGCGCCCTGCGGCGCCTGGTGAGCCGTGCCGGCTCGCTCTACGCCCGCTGGACGCTGGGCGTGGACGTTCACGATCTGACCGGCGGCTTCAAGTGCTTTCGCCGTGCCACGCTCGAGGCGATCGACTTCCCCACGGTGCGCTCGCAGGGCTACGCCTTCCAGATCGAGCTCACCTACCGCGCCGCCCGATGCGGGTTTGAGATCGTCGAGCTGCCGATCGTGTTCCGCGAGCGGCGCGTGGGGAGCAGCAAGATGTCCTCGCGCATCGCACTCGAGGCCTTCTGGCGGGTCCCCCAGATGCGCCTCCGTGCCCGCGGTTGACATCGCGCGGACGCTCAACCCGGATCTCCAGCGTGCCGATGCACGAGGGTGGACTCTCAGGACCTCGCACTGGCCCAGGGGCTTCGCGACACTCGCGCCACCCTCGCCGGGTGGAACGGGCGTCCGGGGTCGGTGCTCTCCAGCTGGGTGCTGGGCAGCCTGACCGTCGCGACCGGGCTTCTCCTCGCCGTGTGGGCGGTGGGGACGATCGCCATGCCCGATGCCAGCGGCCTGGCCATGGCCGGGCTCAACCGGCCGGCCACGCTCGACGCCGTCGGCGGCGTGCTGTTTCGCAACTCGCTGGTGCTCGCGCTCCACGCGATGGCCTGCGTCGCCGGGTTCATCGCCGGCAGCTCATTGCCCGCCGAGGCGCAGAGCTACAGCGGGGTCTGGCGCTGGGTGCACGACAAGGCCGGGCCCCTGGCGATCACGTTCGTCGTGTGTGCCACGACGTTCTCGCTCGCCACGCAGGCCTTCGTGCTCGGCAGCGCGGCGTCGACGCTGGCCGCCCAACTCGATGTCCCGGTGGGCGTCCTCATGCTCGGCCTCCTGCCCCACGCCCTACCCGAGCTGACCGCGCTCTTCCTTCCCCTCGCCGCGTGGATCATCGCGAGCCGCCGCGGCCAATGGCACGAGCTGCTCGCGGCCACGTTCGTGACCGTGGGCATCGCCGCACCAGTTCTGGTGGCGAGCGCGATGGTCGAGGTCTACGTGTCTCCCCGCCTTCTCCATGTGCTGTCGGGCTGACGCCCCGGCAACGCGTAAGGTGTTCGGCTCTTCCTTACTACACTTTGTATAGTGCAGGAACCAACCGGGATCCGAGGAGCGACCATGACAGCCATCACCGAAGTCAGCGACGCCAACTTTCAGGCCGAGGTGCTCGAGTCAGAGCAACCCGTGCTGGTGGACTTCTGGGCGCCCTGGTGCGGTCCCTGCCGGGTGGTCGCGCCGGTGCTCGAGGAGATCGCCGGAGAGCGGAGCGACATCAAGATCGTCAAGCTCAACACCGACGAGAACCAGAAGACCGCGGCGCAGTTCGAGATCCTCTCCATCCCGACGTTGATCCTGTTCCGCCACGGCGGGGTGGCCAAGAAGGTCATCGGCGCCTACCCCAAGGCCAAGCTCGAAGCCGAGCTCGAGCCCGCGCTGGCCTGAGGGCGCTCGACGCAAGCGCTGCGTCACTCCAACCCGCAAGCTGCGCCACGCGAGGAAGTGCACGTAGCCCGCTTGGGCTTCACCTAGGTATCCGCGCTCGAGGCAGCCGGGGAGCCGTCTACCCTGTTGTCCCATGGGGCTCGAGGCGGACAGCCTGGCCGCCTGGCTGGAGCAGCATCCGCCGGCGCACGCGCGCTTCAAGGCGAGCCTGGCGGCGATTGGCCGCGGCGCGAGCGAGCTCGAGGACTTTTTGTCGGCGGTACGCGACCTGCTCGACGAGCTGGCGCTCGTCCCTGAAAGCAGGATTGTCGCACGGGCCATCGCCGAGGAGCCGCCATTGACGGGCGACGCACGCTTGGACGCCTATCTCGGCGCGCTCGCGGAGCACCTAGCCGTCTCCAGCGGCCAGCCGGTGCCCGGATGGGCGCTGCGCCCC
>JBBSIW010000232.1:0-4535 GCA_038231895.1 Solirubrobacterales bacterium
CAAGCCGGCCTCCACCGCGACTCGACGAATGTTCGACGGGCGGGAGGCGCTGTCATGATGCCCCTGCCTATGAGCCTCCTCATCGCCGTCCTGGTCATCGCGGTGGCAAACGCCGTGGGGGTGGGCGCCATGCTGCTCCTGCGCCGGCGCACCACCGGCCGGCTCCTTCTTTCAGGACACCCAGCAGGCGGCTGGGATCTTCTCGGTGGTGGGGACCACGTTTGCCGTCCTGGTGGCGTTCACCTTCCTGCTGGCCTTCGAGAGCTTCGACCGAGCTCGCACCGCCTCTCCGGACGAGTCCACCTCTACCACCGCCCTGTTCCACACCGTCGAGCCGTTGCCACCCACGACCCGTGGCGCGCTGCGCGGCAACCTCGTCCTGCTACGCCCGCGGGGTCATCCACAAGGAATGGCCGACGATGCGCCAAGGACCAGCAGAGCCGCACCGTGCGCCGGTGGATCCGTGCGCTCGAGAGCGACTTCGCGGCTGCTGAGGTGCGCGGCGTGAAGCCCGAAGCGGCGTTCGACAACTGGTTCGAGCAGACGCAGCAGCGCGCCAAGGCTCGCCGGGAGCGCCGGCAGGCATGATCTTTGCCGTGACGACGACGATGGTGGTGGCTAGCCTGCTGATGGTGCGCTTCCTCGATAGCCCCTACGACAATCAGGACGGGAGCATCAAGCCTACCGCCATGTCCGAGTCTCTCTCGACCATGGAGAGCGAGGACGCAGCGGTGACGCCCGCGGTGCACCCTCGCTGCGATGGCCAGGGTGCTCCCACGACGGCATCCGGGGTCTGAGCGTGACCCTGGCCTGCGTCAACGGGAAGGTGCTGCCCCTGGCGCAGGCGACGATCCCGGTTGCCGATGAGGGGTTCCTGCGCGGCGATGGCGTGTTCGAGGTGCTGCGCCTCTATGCGGGACGGCCGTTTGCGCTCGCCGACCATCTCGGTCGGCTCGGGCGCTCGGCGGCCAACCTCCGCCTCCCGCTGGACCTGGATGCCATTCGAGCCGACATCTCCCGGCTGCTCGCCGCAGCCGACGCCGCGGACGGGCTGCTGCGGGTAATCGCCACTCGCGGCGCGGCGCGCCTCGTCCTGATCGAGCCGCTCGTCGATCATCCCGACGTGCTGCGCCTTGGCTACGTGACCTTCGCTCCGACGCGGGTGCTCGACCAGATCAAGTCGCTGTCCTACGCCGGCAACATGCTGGCCACGCGCCTGGCGCGGGAGCGCGGCTTCGACGAGGCGCTGCTCGTGACCCCGCATGGCCGCGTGCTCGAAGGCCCGACGTCGTCGTTTTTCTGGGTCAGGGACGGGCGTCTGCTCACACCGCCCCTGGAGGATCACATCCTTGCGTCGATCACCCGCGCGCTGGTGATCGAGGTCACCGGCGCCCAGGAGGTGACGTGCACGGGCGAGGACATCGAGGCGGCCGACGAGGCCTTCCTCGCCTCCACCACTCGCGAGGTCGCCCCGGTGGCTGCGATCGAGACCTGCCAGCTGGCGCCGGGCGGTCCGATCACGATCGAGGCTGCGCGTCTGGTGCGAGCGCGCATCGAAGCGGAGCTGGGCTAGCCGGCCGTTGACCGTCCTCACCGTCATCGGAAACCGCCCCCAGTTCATCAAGGCGGCAGCCGTCTCGGGTCTGCTGCGCGCGCACCGCGACGAGGTGCTAGTCCACACCGGCCAGCACCACGATGACGAGCTCTCCGCGGTCTTCTTCCGCGAGCTGGGCGTCCCGTCGCCCGATCGGGAGCTGGGAATCGCCGGTGGCACCAACACCAGCCAGACTTCGCGCATGCTCGGCGCCCTGGGTCCGCTCATCGCGGAGGTGGCGCCCGAGGTGGTGCTGGTCTACGGCGACACGAACTCGACGCTGGCGGGCGCGCTGGCCGGGGCTCAGGCGCAGGTGCTCGTCGCGCACGTCGAGGCCGGCATGCGCTCGTTCGATCGCCGGATGCCCGAGGAAGTCAACCGCGTGGTGACCGACCACCTCAGCGACCTCCTGCTGTGCCCGTCAGAGATCGCGGTGGCCAACCTCGGTCGCGAGGGCACGCACGGAGAGGTGGCGCTCGTGGGCGACGTCATGGTTGACGTGGCGCTTCGCTTCGGGCCGCGGGCCCGGAAGCGCTCCGACGTGCTGGAGACCCACGGGGTGGCCTCGGGTGAGTTCGTGCTGGCCACCGCCCACCGCGCGGGTACGGTCGACGACCCGGTCCGTCTCGCGCGCCTGGTCGACCTTCTGCTCGCGGTCCCCGACGACGTCGTGCTTCCGCTGCACCCGCGGACCCGCGCGCGTCTCGTGGAGGCCGGCCTGCTCGACCGCCTCGTGCAGGCCGATGGCATGAGCGTGGTCGCCCCGCTGGGCTATCTCGAGTTCACGGCCCTGCTTCACCACGCCCGCGCCGTGCTCACCGACTCCGGCGGCGTGCAGAAGGAGGCCTACCTCGCGCGCGTGCCCTGCGTCACGCTGCGTGACACCACGGAGTGGGTGGAGACCGCCGACGCAGGATGGAATGCGCTCGTGGACCTCTCCGTCGGCAAGGCCCTTGAGGCCTTGAAGCGTCCGGCGCCCAAACTGCACCCGACCCTCTACGGGGACGGGCGCGCGGGCGAGCGGGTGGTCGCGGTGCTGAAGGCGGTGAGCGCCGCGCGCTGATCGCCGCTCGGGCGCCCGATGCGCTTGACCGCAACTCCGGCAGCCAGGAAGGCCTCGGCGTCCATCAGGCCACGCCCATCCACGATCGCCTGCACGCCGGGCAGGTCGGCGGGCGCTAGCGTTGCGTACTCCGCGTGATCGGCCTGCACGATGGCCCCGTCGATCTCCCCGCCGTCCCACGCAGCGAAGCTCTCGGACTCCAGCGCGGCGCGGTCGTAAAGCGGGTCGGTGGCGAGCGGAACCGCACCCGCGGCGCTGAGGGCATCGCGGAGGCCGAACGCGCCCGAGAAGGCGGTTTCGGGCACCCCGCCACGGTAGCCGACTCCCAGGATCAGCACTCGCCGTCCGCTCAGGTCTCCCAGCTCGCGGGTCAGCAACTCGACTGCGTAGGCCGGCATCGAGTCGTTGACCTCGCGGGCCGCCGCAGGGAGGGTGGCCGTAGGGTCGCCGGCCAGGTAGAGCTTTGGATAGACGGGGATGCAGTGGCCG
Source organism: Solirubrobacterales bacterium (assembly GCA_038231895.1). Taxonomy (GTDB): domain Bacteria; phylum Actinomycetota; class Thermoleophilia; order Solirubrobacterales; family Solirubrobacteraceae; genus JALYZC01. The sequence continues at coordinate 3,147 of JBBSIW010000232.1, forward strand.
CCAACGGCGACTCCGGGCCGGTGCAGGTGGCTGAAGGGCTGGCTGTTGGCGGCCTCGATCACGCGGTCGATGTCGATGCCGGCGCGGTCGGCGAAGCGGGCGAACTCGTTTACCAGCGCGATGTTGACATCGCGGTAGGTGGTCTCGGCGAGCTTCGTGAGCTCGGCAGCCTCGCTCGAGCCCATTGGCCAGACCTCCGCGTCCAGGAAGGAGCGGTAGAGCTCGACTCCGCGCCGCTCGCTGCGCGCACCGATGCCGCCGACCAGCTTGGGGTAGGTGGCGAGATCGGAGAAGATCCGACCCACCGAGACGCGCTCGGGGCTGAAGACGAGAAAGAAGTCCTCGTCGGGCTCGAGACCGCTGAGCTCGCGCAGGCGCGGCGCGATCCGCTCGCCCGTGGTCCCCACCGGCAGCGTGGTCTCGAACGAGACCGTCGTTCCCGGCCGCAGGCCGCGGCCGATGTCCTCCACTACCGCGTCCAGGACGCGGTAGTCCGGAGCACCTGAGGAATCGACCGCGAGCGGAGGCACGGCGATCGCGAGCTCGGGCGCCGTGGCAAGCGCTGCCGCGGTGTCGGCTTGCGCGCGCAGGCGTCCGGCCGGAACGAGCTCCGCGAGCGCCTCCTCGAGCCCGGCCTCGCCGGCCCAGGGCGCCACCGCCTGGTTGACCAGCTCGCACGTGCGCGCGTCGATGTCACAGCCGATGACCTCCTCGGCGCTGCGGGCGAGCTGCACGGCGACCGGAAGCCCGATCTTGCCCAGCGCGACGACGACCCCCCTCATGCAGCCACCTTCACCGTGGTACCGGTCTTCGCGCTGCGCAGGACCGCTTCGGCGTAGGCCACGGTCTCCAGGCCTTCCTGCAGCGTCACGACCTCTGCCCCCGGCACCCCCGAGACGAAGTCGCAGAACTGCTCGAGCTCGACGAGCAGCGGCTCGCGCTGAGCCAGCGCGTAGCGGATCGCGTTGCCTTCGGACACTCCCCGCAAGGTGCGCACCCCCTCCCACTCGGAGATGATCGTGCCGTTCTCATAGAACGTGAGGTCGGCGGTCAGCGTGTCGGCGACGAGCATCCCCGTCTCGCCCAGCACGCGCGTCTGGCGGATCTTGGTCGGCGTGAGCCAATCCACCACGCAGTTGAACACGACCGGTCCGTGCAGCCGTCCGGTGATGAACACGATGTCCTCGTGAGCGCGTCCCATCCGGTGCGAGGTCTCGGCGGCCACAGAGTCGATTGGCGACCCGCCGAGCCATCGCACGAGGTCGAGGTCGTGGGTGGCAAGGTCCTTGACCACGCCCACGTCGCGGACGCGGTCGGGAAAGGGCCCCACCCGCTGCGTCGAGACCACGAACACGTCTCCCAGCTCGCCTTCGACCAGGCGTCGTCGAA
>JBBSIW010000233.1:0-4524 GCA_038231895.1 Solirubrobacterales bacterium
ACGGGCTCAGACCTTCTGGCGCGTCGAGGCGCCGGCGGCGGTCCCACAGCTGCTCAGCGGAGCCAAGATCGCCGTCGCCGTCGCGCTCATCGGCGCGGTCCTGGCAGAGCAGGCCGGCTCCAGCGACGGCCTCGGGCACCTCATCCTGCAGTCGATACCGCAGTTTCAGACCGCCCGGGCGTGGGCCGCGGTCGTGCTGCTCTCAGCCTTCGCCATCGCGCTGTTCGGCGCGCTCACCCTGGCCGAGCGTCGGCTCGTGCCATGGGCCCACCGATCCCAAGGAGCAAGGACATGAAGAAGATCCTGGTCGCGTGCCTTTCGCTGCTCGCCCTCACCGTTTCCGCAGGCTGCGGCGCCAAGAAGGACAACGCCAACGCGCCCAAGGTCGAGCCGCTCGACCTCGTGCTCGACTTCTTCCCCAACGCCGACCACGCCGGCATCTACGCGGCCATCGCCGGCGGCGACTTTCGCCGGCAGGGCCTGGACGTGCGTCCTCGCGCGCCCTCAGATCCCTCCGAGCCGCTCAAGCTGGTCGCCGCCGGCCGCGCGCCTCTGGCCATCTCCTATGAGCCCGAGCTGCTGCTGGCCCGTGATCGCGGGCTGCCGTTGATCTCCGTCGGAGCGATCGTGCAGAAGCCGCTGACCTCGGTGATCGCGGTGGGATCCAAGAAGATCGGCTCGATCGCGGCGCTCCAGGGCAAGCACGTCGGCACAGCCGGGATCCCGTACCAGTCTGCCTACCTCAAGACGATCCTCCAGAAGGCGGGCGTGGACCCCAGCGGCGTGCGCGAGACCAACGTCGGGTTCAATCTGGTTCCCGCCATGCTCTCGGGCAAGGTCGACGCGACGCTCGGCGGCTTCTGGAACTACGAGGGAATTCAGCTCGCCCAGCAGACGCGCAGCCCCACCGTGATCCCGGTCGACCGCGCCGGGGTCCCGACCTACAACGAGCTCGTCGTGGTCACGACCAAGGCCCAGGCCCGGAGCCACGGCGAGCGCATCCGCCGTTTCATGCGGGCGCTCGCGGCTGGCTACGACGCCGCACGGCGCAACCCCCAGACTGCGGTCAACGCCCTGGTCGCCGCCAGCCGGGACCTGGACCCCAAGCTGCAGCTGGCCAGCGTCAGGGCGACGCCGTTCTTTCCCAGCGACGCGGGCAAGCCCTTCGGCTATCAAGACCCGGCGGCGTGGACCGCCTACGGCGACTGGATGCTGCGCAACCAGCTGATCAGGCGGCCGCCGAACGCGGGCGATGCGCTGACCAACGAATTCCTGCCCGGCCAGGGGATCTGAACGCGGCGGCACGCAGATGCGCGCCCGCCAGCCCGGCCCACGGTGCGTAGGGCGCGAAGAACGCGCGCACCTCCTCCTCACAGGCACGCGCCCGCGGGTTGCCGGTCTGCAGCCGCCCCACGAGCTTGAGGAATGCGAGATCTCCGGCCGGGACCTGGTCTGAGCGACCCTGGCCGTGGAGGGCGAGCATCTCGACCGTCCAGGCGCCGATGCCCGGGATGGCGCGCAGACGCGACCACGCGCGCTCATGGTCGGGGCCGTCGAGGTCGACGCGCCCGGCCGCCACCTCGCCCGCCGCGCGGCGCAGGGCGCGGGCGCGCCCGCCGGAGAGGTCGAGTGCCTGCAGCGCCGCGGGTGCGACACCGGCCAGGCGCGCGGCGTCCGGTGCGTCGCGCAGGCCCGTCTGCGGGCAGCGCCGGCCCCAACGAGCCACGATCCGCCGCTGGATGGCGGCCGCGCGCTCGGACTCGATGAGCTGCTCGCAGATCGCGAATGCCAGCGCCTCGAAGCGGTCCGGGCGCCGGAAGACGCGCAGATGCGGGCGCGAGCGGATGGCCGGTCCCAGGAGCGGATCGAAGCGGAAGCGCTCGTAGAAGGGGCGTAGGTCGTCGTCGACCCCGAGGGCGAAGCGCATGCGCGCCAGTGCCTCCTGCGCCGCGTCCCGCGACGGGGCGCGCGCGTCGAGCAGCACGCGATCGCGCCGCGGCTGACGCATGGTCACGACCGCCGGCTCACCCTCCACGTGGATGAGTCGCCTGACGCCACCCTCGCAGGGGCGCAGCAGCCCGTCCGGTGTACCGTGCCGCGCCAGCCGCAACGGCCACGCCGGCGCAAGCTCGGCGCGGATCTCGATCACGCGCGGACGGCTGCGCTCAACTGCGGTCGAGCAGGTGAACGTCGACCAGGAACGAGCGACTGGAGACGACGTCGCCGAAGACCTGGGACGAGCCGCGCTTGGCGGCCCGGCGCCGCCGGCGCGGTGCCGGCGGCCGGCTGCGATGACGGCGCAGAGCCGCGATCGTGGCCGCACCCACCACGAAGCTCGCTCCGGCGACGGCCGCGGCCTGCACGGCGGGGAGGGGCAGGTCCGCCTCGGGCTCGATCACGCGGACGTCGGCCAGCACTGGCAGCATGTCCGCCTCCACCACGCCGGTCTGCACTGGGTCGTGCTCCTCGCTCACCAGCGGGAGTCTAGCCTGCGCCTAGGACCCAGCGCCCCATCCCCTTTCGTAGAAGCGATAGCGGCGGACGACCGTTGCGCCCATCCCCTCCACCGCCCGGTTCATGGTGTCGTTGTTCTCGAGGATCCATCCCGTCTCCCCGTGCTTCTGGGGCGTGCGCTCGGCGGCGTCGAAGTGCATCTGGTACATGCGCGCAGCCACCCCGGTGTGCTGGTACTCGGGCTTGACGCCCAGCGCGAACACCCGCACGCGGTCGACCTTTCGCCGCCAGTACAGGGCCTTGAGCCAGCCGAAGGGCAGTAGGCGGCCGTCGAGGTGGGCCAGCACCTGGTTGTAGTCGGGAAGCGTGAGCGCTGCTCCCACCGTCTCGCCGTCCTTCTCGGCGATCATCGCCCAGTTCTCGTCGAGCACGGGCTTCAGGTCCTTGGCGGAGTGGCGCGCCTCCTCCTCGGTGAGCGGCACGAACCCCCAATTGCGCTCCCAGGCGGCGTTGTAGACCTCCAGGAAGCGCGAGATCTCCGCCTCCAGATCGCGCTTGCGCATCGGGCGGACCGTGATCCCGTGCTCGCTGGTCGCCTTGTCGGCCATCTCCCAGATCGCCGGATGCACGTTCTCGCGGCCCTCGATGCGCAGCTCCCACATCAGCGCGTCCATCGCCTTTGCCAGGCCCGCGCCCTCGAGCAGGGCGGGGTAGTAGCGATGGCTCCACGGCGTGAGGATGATCGGTGCGCGCTCGTGGCCCTCGATGAGCACGCCGCACTCGTCGTTGGTGGTGAAGTCCATCGGGCCGACCATCCGCCCGCAGCCCCGCTCGCGCAGCCAGGCCTGCGCGGCGGCCAGCAGCGCTGCCGCGGCCTCCGAGTCGTCCTCGCACTCGAAGAAGCCGAACAGGCCCCAGTCGTTGTCCTGGAACTGGTTGAGGTTGCGGTCGATCTGGGCGGTGACCCTGCCCACCGGGCGCCCGTCGCGGTAGGCGAGGAAGTACTCGGCGACCGCATGGTCGAAGAACGGGTTGCGCTCGCGGTCGAGGCGCTTGCGCAGGTCCATCAGCAGCGGCGGCACCCAGTTGGGCTCGTTACGATAGAGCCGCCATGGAAGCTTGATGAAGGCGTCGAGCTCGCGCTTGCCGGCCACTGACCGGACTTCCACTGGCATCGCCGCGCCACCCTATATGCCCACCACCGTCGACGTCTTCGCCAAGGCCCGCGACCACGATCGCGTGGAGATCCTGCGCGCGGCCCGGGCGGCGGACGTCGTGCCCTACTGGCGCTCGCTCAGCGGCCCCGCCGGCCCGGTCGTGGAGATGGAGGGGGCGCAGCGGATCATGCTGGGGTCCAACAACTACCTCGGCCTCACCGGCGACGACCGGGTCAAGGCGGCGGCGCGCGAGGCACTCGATCGCTATGGCACCGGCCTGACCGGATCGCGCTTCATGAACGGGACGATCGACCTTCACCTCGAGCTCGAGCGCGAGCTGGCGTCCTGGATGGGCACCGAGGACGCGATCGTCTTCACCACCGGCCACCAGGCCAACCTCGGGGCGCTGGGCGCCCTCCTGGCTCCCGGCGACACCGTCGTCGCCGACTCAGGTGACCACGCTTCGATCCTCGATGGCTGCATCCTCTCGCGGGCCAAGCTGCGGGCGTTCCGCCACAACCGCATGGACAAGCTAGAACGCGCCCTCGAGCGGGCCGAGCGTGACGGCGGCGGTGTCCTCGTGGTGGTGGACGGCGTCTTCTCGATGGAGGGGGACGTCGCTCCTCTGCCTCAGATCGCCGAGCTCTGCCGGCGCTACGGCGCGCGCCTGATGGTCGATGAGGCCCACGCCGTCGGCGTCCTGGGTGCCCGCGGTGCCGGCGCGGCAGAGCTGTTCGGCGTCGAGGATGCCGTCGACTTGCGGATGGGCACCTTCTCCAAGTCGCTGGCCTCCTGTGGAGGCTTCATCGCGGGACCGGCCGACATCGTCGAGTATCTCCGCATCGCCTCGCGGCCGTTCCTGTTCACCGCCGCCGGGGTGCCGGCCGCGGTGGGCGCGGCGCTCGCGGCCGCC
>JBBSIW010000234.1:0-4482 GCA_038231895.1 Solirubrobacterales bacterium
TCGATCGTTCGACCCAGCCACACTCCTGCGTTCGAGCTTCTGCCCTGACCCCGACGCGTCGAGCCGGCGCGAGGTCGCTGGTCCTCGTGGTCGGGACAGGTGTGGGGATCCCTCGGTGCTGTGGGCGCCCCTTCCAGAGGTGACAAGCCCTGGATAAATTCCCGTCCGACATGCATGTAAGGTGTACACACCGACTTGGAGGCTTCACGATGAACGTCAGGCTGGTTGCCCGCCAACGAGACTCGATTTCCCGAGCCTGAGCCTGGCGAGGCGATCGTGGTCAGCAAGTACGGCGAGGACCGGCGCAAGGTGGTGATCATGCATCCCGACGACTTCGATCTCTTCGAGCGCTACCGGCGGATCTTCGCCGCCCGCGAGCCCTACGAAATGCGCATCAGCGACACCGCCCTGGCCGCGCACGAGCTGGGTGAGCGAGGCGCCGACGAGCCGGATCTCGACCTCAAGTCGCTCGATCGCGCCCTCCGCTGAGCGGGACGGCGGTGGGGCGATCGCCGAACGGCAGCGTCTCGGCGCCCGACAGCGCTACTGTAAATAGCGTCGGCGCCGCGCGGCGAAGTCAGCCAAGATCTCGGCAGTGCGGGTCGATCCCGCTCTCATAGATCGAGCGCCTGTCGCAGAGCCTCTTCGACTTCGAGCATGCGGTCAGGGCCGAGTATCCCTATGGGCTCTCGAAGCTCGCAGCTGGGGAGCGTGAAGAGGTTGTGGCAGATCACGAAGCTACGGTCGGGCAAGACCTCACCGGCTTCGAGTGCTACGAAGCTTGGGATCGCGCGCTCTCGCTCCACGGCGGTGATTCGTGCGACAGTCACTTCCGTCAACGCTCGGTTCAGCGCCTGAGCGGAACGATCAGCACGGGGCTGTTCCCAAGGCCAGGGATCGCGGCCCACCAGACCGCCCCGCGGCTTACGCTCACTCGTCCTGCCAGATCCGAGTACTCGCACGGAGTGCCCCACGCTGAAATGCGTCGCCTTCAGCGTCCTCACGGTCCCAGGCGCGCAGGTCCTCTTCGCCGTCTAGACCCGCAGCCACCTTCTCTACGACGCCGACCAGGAGCTCTACCGCCCCGTGCATGAACGTTGCAGAGTCTCGGGCCAAATCCCCTGCTTCGCCCCGGAGACGGGCAAGCCCCATCTCGACTTCGCGCGCGATCCAGTCCTCAACGTCGGGAGCATGGCTTGCGAGCCTCCCAAAGCCCGCCCGCGCCTGGGCGAGTCGGTCAGCCAGATCCGGAGGTGCCTCGAACGAGTAGGTGCGGTGAGTGGTCGCCATCTGGAGCCAGTCTACGACTCGGTGGTGACCGGTTTGTTCCCGCGAATGCCTCCTTGTCGAAGAGCACCTCGAACGGCGCTATGTCGACCACCGCGGCCCGCGGCCCACGGCCCGGCCCGGCGTGGGGGGTGGAGGGGGCGGAGGCACGCCCATATGGTTCCAGCCGCACGTCCGCCTGCTCCCAGCGAGCTCGACCGCGGCTTCGCAGTCGCCGGGCCACAACACCTGCCTCGACCGGCCCGCCTGCCGCAAAGTGACTGACCGCGGTGGCACGATCCACCGCGTGTCATGGCCACCAAGAATCGGCGAGCGCCTGCCAAACGCCCAAGCCGCTTTCGGGATTCAGGAGAAGCTCATCGCGTACTGCCTGAACCTCGACCACGAGATCGGCGCTGCGAAGGCCAAAGGATTCCAAACGATCCTCGGCATCGGGGTCGCAGATGGCGAGTATCTCGCCGATGCCCTCGCGGCCGGCGTCCTCCACGAGCCGATCACCAACATTCGCGTCAACCCGCCCTACGGCGTCCTCTGCGAGGTCCAGATCCAGGTTGCGGGTCTACGCGAGCACCAGGACCGTGTGGCTGGCGTGACGACGTCATGGGAGCTGCGTCACGTACAGGATCCTCCGCGCCTGGTCACCGCCTACATCGATGGGTAACCTCAAGAGATGGCGAGCGTCAAGCACGCGATCTCCGAGCACGACGTCGTCGTACTGCGCGAGCCCGTCGGCGCATGGCCCGCCGGCACCACCGGTGCGGTAATCAGCGTCTACGACGACGGACTCCTCATAGAGATCACCGGCCCGGGCGGCAAGACCCTGGACACGATCCAAGTTCCCGCCGCACGGCTCGACGTCAAGCACTCCTGATCGGGCCCGAATCTGGTCGCCTCAGGCCTCGACGTAGTCCTCGAAGAAGCGCTCCAAGGTTTCAGAGAGCCTGTAGAGGCCCTGCGCATCGTGTGACAGCTGGCGTGCGCCCTTGCGCGTGAGTCGGTAGACGCGGCGTGCGGGCCCGTCTGCGCCCTCCTTCCAGTCTGAGCGGACCAGGCCCTCTTGCTCCAGGTCCCGCAGCAGGCGATAGAGCCGAGGACCGGCACTGTCAGCCCCCGGCCAGTCCAAGCGCCGGAGCAGGTCATAGCCATGGCCGGGCTCATGCCGCAACAGCAACAGCGTCCATGCCTGGAGCGCGTTGCGCGGCAGGCTGGTCTCCGACAAGGCGCCCTGCTTCGCGGCCCGAGGTGGTTTGGCCGCGACGTTGCCGTCGCCTGACGCGAGCCTTTGCAGCGCGCGGCTTTCGATCTGGCGGACGCGCTCGCCGGTGATGCCAAAGCGCCTGCCGATCTCGCCAAGTGTGTGCGCACGCGACTCGCCGATGCCATAGCGAAGCTCCACGACCCGTCGCTCCCGAGTCTCCAGACGGGCCAAAGCACCATTGAGCTGCACAGGGTCGCTGATGGGCAGTGCTCTCCTGGGAGCACGGAGGTGGCTCGCCATCAGCTCACCCACTTCGGGCGCGAAGCTTCACCAGCGGTCATTGCTCTCGCGTCAGACCGAGTCGACGACCTGGTAGATCTCGACCACACAGACGTTGACCCTCCCCGCCCTCGTCTCACAAGCCCGCCTCCGCTTCGCCATACTCGCCCCTGCACGCCGCGGCCTGAAGCACCAGTCCGCTCCCAGCCCGCCGAGATATGTGTACAACGCCTAGCGGGCCGCCCGTCACCGAGGTGTGAACAGCGCGACGCCGACACGCCTACGCCACGTAGTCGCGGCGAGCTCGAAGCAGCGGACCCACGCGAGCAGCCCAGCCGGTTCCGGACGCCACGCCCTGCGTGGATCCCCGGCGGCCTGCGCTAATCGCGCCGTCGGCGGGACGAACCCGTGTCAGCGCAGTGCTCGACATGACCCTCCACGCCGATCGCGTAGGCGCGGCGGCATGGGATCCTCGTGGCCATGACTTTGGCTTGGCGGCAGCACAACCCGGCCCGCCTTCCGCGTCTTCGCCTTCACGGTCTTCGATCGTGGTCCGCATCGGCCCGAGACGTTGTCGCGGGCGGCTAGTGCGTAGTAGTAGGTCGTGTGGGGTCGCAACTCAATCACCGTGAGCGAAACCCTGCCGCCGACCTTGGTGACGTCAAAGCGACAGCTTCCCTGGCACAGGGTCTCGGCGCGGGTGAAATCGCGGGCGGTGCGGATCGGGCGACGCGATTGCCGTATGAGATAGCTGTGGGCGGCGGGTGGATCGTCACCATCGGTGCCGGCCGCGTTGAAGGAAAGCTCGATCTCGCTCTGCGAGAGAGCACGGGCTCGCAGCCCTGTTACGCGCCCGGGGGTGCGTCCGTAGAGGTGGAAACAGCGTCGGCGGCCGCTGACTGCGTGGCGTCGGAGGTGGCGTCTGGCCCGGGCGCGCTGGTGCTTCGAGCCACGACGCGCCAGGCGGCTCTCGCGCTTTGCGTGGCTCGCGACGTGCGCCAGGCATTTGCGTAGGGCGCGGGCTCGGGCCGCGTCTGAGGCAACTGGTGAGCCGACCGTCTTGCCGGCACTACTCGGGGCAGGGCCGACCGGCGCCGAGCCAGCGCTTGGCACGCTAGGGCAGCCAGCGCCGCCGCCTGGCTCCCCGAGGTCGACCGGCCCCGCCGCGCCGGGCGATTCGTCATCGCCGATGCTGTTCTGGTTGCAGTAGCCAAGCCGCCCGTTTACGCCGTAGCCCCAGCAGCGCACGTGCCCGTCGTCGAGACGCGCGCAGGTGTGGCGGCTCCCGGCACTGACCGCGGTGGCGATGCGCCCAGCTCCGAGGTTCACCGGGCCAACCGTGTCGGGGGTTTCGTTGTCGCCGATGTCGTTGGTGTTTGCGTAGCCCAGCCGGCCGTGGCCGGCATAGCCCCAGCAGCGCACGCTCCCGCCGGTCAGCAGCGCGCACGTGTGATTGTCGCCGGCGCTGATCGCGGTGGCCGACCCCCCGAGGCTCACCGGCCCGGCGGTGTCCGGCGTCGTCGTTGGCGTGTCGCCGATGTTGTTGGTGTTGGCATACCCGAGCTCCCCGGCAGCGCATCGCGGTAGGGACCGCCGTTGCTGGCGGCCCCCCGCGCAGATCCCAGCGTGCGCGTCTAGCGCACTGGGCTCCTGCCTTGGGTTCTGGCGTCAAAGCGCGCGTTTGGCCAGGGATGCAGGATGCGGGCTCGGGGTAGCCA
>JBBSIW010000235.1:0-4481 GCA_038231895.1 Solirubrobacterales bacterium
GCGGAGAACGACTGCACGCAGAGCACGGCAAGCACCCAGTCGACCGCGAGCACCCGTTCGAGCGAGAGCACGCTGCCACCGTTACCCGACACCACCTCGACCCCGACGACATCCGACACTACGCCACCCCCTCCTACCAATCCCGATGACACCGGCGGCGTCTCGCCAGGCAATGGCAATGGCAACGGAAAAGGCAACGGCGACGGCAACAACCGCGGCCCCGCCAACTGATGGCCACCGAGGAGCAGATCGCCGGGCGCTATCGCCTGGAGGGCAAGCTCGGTACGGGCGGGATGTCCACCGTCCGCCTCGCCTTCGACCGCCGGCTCGAGCGCCAGGTGGCGATCAAGCTGCTGGCCGAGCACCTGGCCGACGACGACAACTTCGTCTCGCGCTTTCGCCGCGAGGCCCAGGCCGCTGCGCGGCTCATTCACCCCAACATCGTTGGGGTCTTTGACTTCGGCCTCGACGAGAGCTCGGGCCAGCACTTCATCGTCATGGAGTACGTGACCGGCAGCTCGTGTGCGCAGATCCTGCGCGAGCAGCGAGTCCTGGGCGTCGACCAGGTGGTGGATGTGGTCGGCCAGGCCTGTCTGGGGCTGGATCATGCGCATCGCAACGGCGTGGTCCACCGGGACGTGAAGCCGGGCAACCTGCTGCTCTCCGACGACGGCGTGGTCAAGCTCGCCGACTTCGGGATCGCCAAGGCGACGGAGCAGTCGAGCATCACCCAAGTGGGGTCGGTGCTCGGCACCGCCGCATATCTGGCGCCCGAGCAGGCGCGCGGCGAGGATGCCGGCCCGGCTGCCGATCAGTACGCGCTGGGCGTGGTCACCTACCAGATGCTGGCCGGCCGCCTCCCCTACGAGGCCACCTCCCTGACCGAGCTCGCGTTCAAGCAGCAGCGCGAGGCGCCGGTCGCGCTGCACGAGATAAACCCGGACATCCCCCCCACGCTCTCTCACGCCGTCGCCCGCTCAATGGCGCTTGACCCCCGGGCGCGCTACGCGGGCGCATTGGCGATGGGCGAGGCGCTGCGCGCGGGCAGCGGCGGGGTCGAACCGCCTCCGGCGACGGCCGGCGACCCCACTGCCGCCACGTCGATGCTCGATCGCGACGCCACACCGACCGATGCCACGCGCGCCCTGGCCCCGCGCGAGCCGCGCAGGGCTCCGCTGCAACCCCGGCGCGGGCCCTCCCCCCCACCAGCTCCCCCTCGCACGCCCGAGCCACAGCGACGACAGCCCAGCCGAGGGGGGCGCCTGCTGCGCCGGATCGTCCTGCTCCTCCTGCTCATCGCAGCCATCGTGCTCGGCGTCGTGATCGCCAGCGACTCGCTGAGCAACAACCCGCGCCTGCACAGGGTGACCGGCAACACCGTCCGCCAGACCGTCGACGACCTCAAGCGCGTGATCGACGACAACCGGCGCTAGTGGCCGCCCGGCGCGGCGCCGCCGCGCAGCGCCGCCGCGACCTCGGCCAGCGACCCGGTGGCCACCCCGTGGCGCAGGTCGGCCATCAGCGCCGCCACGAAGGCGAGGTTGTGCAGGGTGAGGAGGCGGAGCGCGAGCAGCTCGCGCTGACGCAGGAGGTGGCGCAGATAGGCGCGGCTGTAGCCGGCGCGGCAGGCCGGACACCCGCAGCCCTCGAGGATGGGCTCGGTCGCTTCGCGCCAGCGCGCCTTGAGCAGGTCCACGCGCCAGCGCGCCTGCGGGTCGGGCACGAGCGCCACGCCATGGCGGCCGAGCCGGGTGGGCATGGCGCAGTCGAAGGTGTCGATTCCTCGCTCCACCCCCGCGATCAGGTCGTCGACCTCGCCGATTCCCAGCAGGTGGCGCGGCTTGGCCTCGGGAAGGTCCTGCACCGTCCAGTCGACCACCTCGTACATCTGCGCCTTGTCCTGGCCCAACGAGCCGCCGATCGCCACCCCGCCGCACCCGCTCGCCCCCACCAGCTGCGCAGACTCCCGCCGCAGATCCTCGTGCACGCCACCCTGGACGATGCCGTACACGAGCTGGTCCGCCGGCCCATGGGCCTCATGCCAGCGCAGGCAGCGCGCGAGCCATCGATGGGTGCGCTCAGTCGAGCGCTGCGTGTACTCGCGAGACGCGTGGAAGGGGGTGCATTCGTCGAAGACGAACGCGATGTCCGAGCCCAGGGCGCCCTGCACCTCCATCGCGGTCTCGGGGCCGAGGAAGCGCTCGGCGCCGTCGGTGTAGGAGCGAAAGCGCACGCCCTCCTCCTCGATCGCGAGGATCGCGCCCTGGCGCTCGCCATCCGGTCCGGATGGACGCGCCCGCCCCTTGATCTCGTCCGCGACCGTCCCGTGGCCCATCGAGAAGACCTGAAAGCCACCGGAGTCGGTGATGATCGGACCGGGCCAGACCATGAAGCCGTGCAGGCCGCCGTGCTTGGCGATGAGCTCGGGGCCCGGCTCGAGGAAGAGGTGAAAGGTGTTGCCGAGCACCATCTCGTAGCCGAGGGCCGCGACCTCGCCTGGCTCGAGCCCCTTCACCGACCCCTTCGTGGCCAGCGGCACGAAGGCAGGAGTCGCCACCGACCCATGTCCGAGAACCAGGCGCCCCGAGCGGGCGCGCCCGGTTGGATCGCGGTGCTCGATGCGAAACGGCGCTGGCACTCACCCACCCTACAAACGGTCGGGCCTGTGATCGCGGGCCGATCTGTCGGGTCCTATGCGCCGATCACTCGTACGACGGGCGATCGCCCTCGGCTCCCGGGGCCTCCGGGGCAAGGCGCCCCCAGGCCTCGGTGAGGCGCTCGAGCTCGACGCCGTCGAAGCGGTCCAGGAAGCGGCGGCGGACACCTGCGAGATGCGTCGGGCGCGCCGCTTCGAGGAGCTGCTCTCCCTCCGCAGTCAGCACGGCGAAGGCACCGCGCGCGTCGTGCGCACAGGAGCTGCGCTCGAGCAGGCCGTCCCGTGCCAGGCGATCGACGAGCCGGGTCAGCCCGCTGCGGCTGAGCAGCACCGCGTCGGCGAGGTCGCACATCCGCATGCGCTGCCCGGGGGCGTCCTGGAGTCGGGCGAGGACTTCACACGACGTGAGCGGCAAGCCATGCACGTCCTCCAGCTCGGCATCGAGCTCGCGGACGAGCACGGCGTAGGCTCGAAGGAAGCCGCGCCATGCCTGTTGCTCGGCGCGGGTCAGGCAATCAGTGGATGCGGTGGTGGACGGCATGTGGCGCGACGACGGCAAGATGCAGGTGAAATGACCGTAGCAGCGTGGCAGCGGCTGGGCTACGGATGGCCATCAGCCCGACTGGATCCGCAGCTGCTTATGCGACGAGCGTGCGCCCGGTCATGGCCTCCGGCTGAGCAAGCTCGAGCAGGCGCAGGACCGTGGGCGCGACATCGGCCAGGACCCCGGCGTCGTGTATCTCGGCGCCGGCGACCGTGACGATCAGGGGCACCGGGTTGAGCGAGTGGGCGGTGTTGGGGCTGCCGTCGGGCTCGAGCATGTGGTCGGCGTTGCCGTGGTCGGCGGTGACCAGGCAAGCGCCGCCGCTCTCGTGCACCGCAGCCACCACCTCGCCGAGGCAGCGGTCGACCGCCTCGACGGCGCGGATCGCCGCCGGTATGTCGCCGGTATGGCCGACCATGTCCGGATTGGCGAAATTCACGACACCGAACCGCGGTCCGTCCTCGCGCCAGTGCTCCACGAAGCTCTGGGCCACCCCGGCCGCGCTCATCTCCGGCTTGTGGTCGTAGGTCGGCACGTCCCGCGGTGAGGGCACGAGAGCGTGCTCCTCGCCGGCGTGTGGCTCCTCCCTGCCGCCGTTGAAGAAGTACGTGACATGGGCGTACTTCTCGGTCTCGGCGACGTGCAGCTGCGGGAGCCCGCTCTGCGCCAGCACGTCAGCCAGCGTCACCTGGGGGCGCGCCGGTGGATAGGCCACCGGGTAGGAGAAGGTCTCGTCGTACTCGGTCATCGTCGTGTACCGCGCCACCGGCGCCGCCCCGTGCCGATCGACGTCCGCGCAGTCGGGCTCGGCGAGCGCCCGACTGATCTGGCGCATGCGATCCGGGCGGAAGTTGAACGCGATCACGCTGTCGCGCTCGGGCGCGATCGCCGATTCGTCGCCGACCAGGGTGGGCGCGATGAACTCGTCCGTCTCACCACGCTCGTAGGCGTCGCGCACGGCCTCGGTCGCCGTGGCCGCGGAGTGCTCGGCCTGCCGGGCCACGAGCAGGTCATAGACGCGCTGCGTCCGATCCCACCGGGTGTCGCGGTCCATCGCGAAGTACCGGCCCACCACGCTGCCCACGCGGGCGTTCCCCGCCTTCGCGCACCAGTCCTCGACGGTCTCCAGGTAGCCGGCGGCGCCGTGGGGCAGCGTGTCGCGGCCGTCGGTGAAGGCGTGGACCACGAGCTCGGGCGTCCCGAGTGAGGCGCCGAGCTCGATCAGCGCCCGCAGGTGCTCGAGGCCCGAATGCACCCCTCCGTCGGAGACGAGGCCGATGA
>JBBSIW010000236.1:0-4478 GCA_038231895.1 Solirubrobacterales bacterium
CCTCCTGAGCAGATCAAGCCGCCGTCGACGTCAATCGGCATCCAAGAGGGCCGCGGCGGATCGACGGCGCCCCCGCGGCCGCCTAGCAGCGGCCCGGCGACCAAGTAGCGCACAAGCTAATCGAAGATAGCCACGGCGACTGCGGCTGCCGTCAGCACGGCTATCAGAGCCGTCAGCCGAAGCATCCAGGTGTCGCATCGAGCGAGCGCTCGGCTTGCGCCGCCAGCACGCCGAGGGGACAGAGTGGCACGCCCACATTTTCCTTCACCTTCGCGCGTCGAGGCGCTAGCCTCTCAGGCGACGCCGCGTGACCGAGTCGGGTGGCCGCGCCTACGGGCGCGCGTCTCCTTCTCCGGGGCTACCCCGGGGACACCAGAGTGGCTTGGGCAACCCATCGCGAGCCCGTCCCTGCACCCTCGGGGCAGGTCGGGGCGCGCACGACACAGAGCAGTCGGCGCGCGGCGTCGCCATGCTGTGGCGCCGTGTACGAACGTCGCCGGCGCGCCCAGCTATCACGCTGCCTTGCGGACGCCTTCCTCGCCGGGGCGTGGGATGAGGGCGGCCTTGCTGCCCGTGGCCGAGAAGCGCTCACTCCTGCGCCTCGCTGGGTCCGGCGCCTGGTGCACGAGGTGCTGGCCGCCTATCACCGTCCCCCCCGCGATCGTCCGCACGAGCTCGCCGCTTTCATCGCCCTCGCGCTCGAGCGTTGGACGGCGCCGGCGGGGAGCGCGCCGCCGCGCGTGCGCCGATGGATGGTGCCTGAGCTTGCGATGGGCAGACGCCGCTGGCCGGTGCCCGAGCTTCACTCCGTGGGCGCGCTCGCGGAATTCCTCGACGTGGGCGTCGGCGATCTGGACTGGCTGGCCGACGCCCATGGGCTCGAGCGGACGGTCGATGCGGCCAGACTGCGTCACTACCGCTACACATGGATGGCGCGGGACGGCGGCCCGGCACGGGTCATCGAGCGCCCCAAGGCGCGCCTGAAGGCGGTGCAGCGGCGGCTGCTCCACGAGGTCCTGGATTGGATTCCGGCGCACGACGCGGCGCACGGCTTCACGCGCGGACGCTCGGCGCGCAGCCACGCGGCGGCCCACGTCGGCCGGCTCGTGGTGGTCCGGCTCGACCTCGAGGACTTCTTCGCCTCCGTCTCCGCCGGTCGAGTGTTCGGGATCTTCCGTACCGCGGGGTATCCCGAGCCCGTCGCTCACGTGCTGACGGCGCTCACGACCAACGTCGTACCGGGCGCCGAATGGGCGGCGGTGCCACGCCCGCGCGCGCCGGCGCGCATCGATGCCCACCACCGTCTCGGCCGGCGGCTGGCAACGCCCCACCTCCCGCAGGGTGCCCCCACGTCGCCGGCCCTGGCCAACCTCGCCGTCTTTGGAATGGACCGCCGGCTCGCCGGGCTGGCCGCCGCCACCGGCGCCACCTACTCGCGCTACGCGGACGACCTCACGTTCTCGGGTTCGCGACAGCTGCTTGCCCGAGCCAACCGGTTCCGCGCCACCGTGGCCGCCATCGCGCGCGAGGAGGGGTTCGCGGTCAACGATCGCAAGTCGATGCTCGCAACGCAGGCAGGACGCCAGCGAGTGTGCGGCATCGTCGTCAACGAGCACCTCAACGTGCCCCGCGCGGAGTACGACGAGCTCAAGGCGATCCTTCACAACACGGCACAGCGGGGTCCACAGGTTGAGAATCGGGCGTGCGTGCCCGAGTTCCGCGGCCATCTCCTCGGCCGTATCGCGTGGGTGGAGTCCTTGCACCCCACCCGCGGCGCGAAGCTCCGCAAGGCCTTTGAGCGCATCAGCTGGGAGGCTTGAGTGCGCTCGCGCTGCGAGAGGCATAGGATCGTCGCATCAGCCATCGAGCGCAAGAGCCATGAGGCGGGTCGTCATCACCTGCCCGCAGACCGGGCACGCCGTCTTCACGGGGGCCGAGATGGATGACGAGTCCTTCCAACGCGCCCACATCAGCAACGAGACGATGAAGGCGTGCCCGTCGTGCGGGCAGACCCACGTGTGGTCAAAGGAAGACGCGCGCCTTGAATCGTGAGATCACCCACCTCCTCGGAGGACCCTCGCCACACGCACGTCCTGCTCCTCCGTCATGCCGAGTCCACCTGGAACGTCGACGGTCGCTGGCAGGGGCGCGCGGACCCCGCCCTTTCGCCTGCCGGTCGTGCGGCCGCCGAGCGGGCGGGCGCCCAGCTGCCTCGCTTCTCATCCATCGTCGCCTCTGACCTCGCGCGCGCGCGCGAGACCGCGCAGCTGATCGCTCGGTCATGGGCGGACGCCCGCCTCGCGTGGGTGACGCCCTTGCTGGCAGAGCGAACCGTGGGGCCGTGGCAAGGTCTGACGCGCGCCCAGATCGAGACACGCTGGCCGGGCTACCTCGCCGGCCAGCAGCGTCCGGCGGGCTTCGAGGCCGACGAGAGCGTGCTGCGGCGACTGCGGGCAGCGCTGGCCGTGCTCGAACGCGACTTCCCCGGTCGCCGTGTCCTGTGCGTCACGCACGGCGGACTCATCCGCGCGCTCGAGACGTGGGCCGGGCTTCCCCGCACGCGACTCGAGAACCTGGCCGGACGCTGGGCCGCCGTGCACGAGGGCGCGACCACGCTGGCATCACGCGAGCATGCGGCCTGCTGATCGCAGCCGTGCGACGTGCCTCTCGCGCGGCCAGCAGCTACTCGTCGTCGACCGCGCGGGGGAACAGCGCGATCAGCACATCCGAGGACTGGACCATGAGGGCCTGGCCCTTCTCCGTGGGCTCCCAGTCCGCGCTGCGAAAGCCGTCGCGGGGAATCGCAAAGGCGCCGAAGGTCTTCTCGTCGGTCCCGACGTACCACACGAAGTCGGTCTCGCCCGGCGGGGCGTCATCCTTGGGCTCAGCCTTCTGGAGGGCGCCGCTGAACATCGCGATCAGCGGCGCCTGCGGCCTGGCCGAGCGAACGGTCACGGTCCAGTAGTCGCCCAAGCGCTCCTGGAGCGCGGCGACTACCGCATCATGGTCGAGGGACGCGCCCACCGGCGACCGGAGACGCCGGCCTATCGGGCGCCAGCTCAAACGGCGAATAGCCGTAGAGCGCGCCGGCATGGTGCATCTGGGTGAGCTTCACGAGCTCCCCGTGAGCCCAGTCGTCATCGGTGCTCCGGCCACCATCCACCCAGAGGTGGATGGTGTAGAAGGAGCTTTGGGACTCGACGTCAGCCTCCCACCAGGTCTGGTCCATGTGCGGACCCCTGGGGTTTCCCGGCAGGCGTTGAAAACGAGTGATGTTCACGGCCATGGCGCGATCCTAGCGAATGGGTGGGTCGAGCGCCAGGAAGCCAAACTCAGAGCGATGGCACGCCCACGCCCGGCGTACCCGCCACGATCGCGGCGCCCAGCGCGGGCACGGTGACGGCGGCGAGCTGGGCGTCCTCGACGTTCGCGGCCTCGGACGTGGCGACCAGCCTTGCCACCCACCCCAGCAGCGCGAGATCGCCGTCGTCTTCGGGGACGTCGCACGCCAGGCGTGCCAGGGCGAGCGGCTCTGTGGGGTCGGCAAGGACGAAGGCGCGGGAGATGGCGGCGTTGCAGTGCGTCACGGCGCGGTCCGCCGCCAGGGCGGGGGCCGTCGCCGGCGGGCCGGGCGCCGGGCCGAGGTCCGCCGGCTCCTCCCCCGCCAGGAGCCGTTCGAGCTGGCCGCCGGCGATGGAGGCGAGGGCTTCGCCGTCCAGGCCCACGGCGCGGGCGATGCGCAGGAAGATCAGCGAGGACAGGACCGCGCTTCCGTAGGGCATGTCGCTCGCGTAGAGCAGCTGGCCTGGCGGGACCAGCGAGAACAGGGCCATGAGGTCCGCCACGTTCCACCACGCGGTGTCGAACAGCAGGTTGGGCAGCTCGCGAGCGGGTCGCCACATCCAGGCCAGGTCGCTGATGCCCGCGTGGGCCAGGATCAGACGGGCGCCGGGATGACGCTGCGCGAGCTCAACGGCGTCGCGCCCCAGCGCCGGAATGCCGCGCCCGGCGTGGACGATGACGGGCAGCCGACGCTCGCCTGCGAAGGCCACCACCTCCTCCACGCCGGGATCGTGGAGGGCGAAGCGCTCGGCGCGGGGATGGAGCTTGATGCCCACGGCTCCGGCCGCCACGCCCCGCCGGGCTTCCGCGAGCGGCTCGGCGTGTGGATCGATGCGACAGATCGGACGCAGGCGGCCGCCGGACGCCGCCGCCTCGGCAAGAACACGGTCGTTGGCGGCCGGGTAGCCACCGGGCTCCTGCAGGCAGAAGACCAGCGCCCCGGCGTGGCCGGCCCGGTCGAGTCCGGCCAGGATCTCCTCCGCGGTGGCGGTGTAGCCGTCGGGATCGTGCCATCCCGTGTGGGTGTGGCAATCGACCCAGGGAGTACCGGCCGGCATTGTCTCGGCCGCGTGGGCGTGGAGCTCGCGCAGACAAGCGTCGTGCGGTTCCCCGGGGACGGCCACGACCGCAGGCTA
>JBBSIW010000237.1:0-4470 GCA_038231895.1 Solirubrobacterales bacterium
AGGATCACGAAGCGATCAGCGCCCTGGGCGACGGCGTCGGCGAACGCGCGGAACACGGCGATCTCCTCGGTGCACGGCGAGCGCAGGTCCTCCTCGAGCACCGCGAGCGCGGACGCTTGGAGGCCGGCGCCGGCGGTCGCGAGCACGTCGGTGCGGTAGGCCGCGGTGACGGCAGCGGGATCGATCCGGGAGATCTCCAGGCCGTCGATTCCGACCGTTGGTGTCTATCTTGCTTCCGATGCGACTCCGGCTGGGCCCGTTCAGCGTCTCGTCACGCGGCCGGGTGGGGATGAGCGTCGGCCCGGTAGGGGTCTACGGGGGCGGACGCCGGAGGCGCTCCCGTAGCAGTGGAGGTGGCGGACTCTGGGCGCTGTTCGGCCTGCTCTTGTTGATCGGGCTGGCCATCGAGTACTGGTACATCGCTGTCCCGGTCGCGGTGCTCCTCCTCGGGCTCGCGTTCCTCGGGTCGAGGATGCAGGCAAAGCAGAAGCGCGAGGAGGCCACGAGGCAAGACGCGGAGTGGCGCGCGATGGAGGCTGAGCGGCAAGAAGCCGAGCGCGAGCGCGAGCGGCGGCAACAGGTCGCGATCGAGCATTGGCTCGCTGCTCCTCCGCCGCGATTGGTCATGCCGGGCCGCTTCACCCAGAATTGGCTCGCCGCCCATATCCCCGATTTGCATCCGGGTCAGGTCCCGGTCCTGTTGAAGGAGCTTCACGCGCGCGGCTGGACCGAGGAGCGCATCGAAGAGCGTGTGGCACCGTTCTTAGCCGAGAACCCGCACGTCGAGCGCCTACCCGTACCGGGACGAGTGAGTCGGTCCGACGTGAGGTCGCCGGCGGCCTAGCAGTCGAGCCTGATCCTCCAGGTCGTCAGGGCTACGGAGCCTTTCGCTCGGGGACCTAACACCGCCGCCCTTATCTGCTTCACCCGCCGTTAGGGCTCCTTTGGCCCGCCTTTGACGAGGAACGCCTACAAGGTCGAATCGGCCTCTACGTGAGTGCATACCACCCGGACATCGGCCGATCTCCGAAACCGATTCCGATTCTCCGCGGCGACCCTAGGGACCCCCACGGTGCCCACTGCCCAACGATCCCTCGCGCACGCGGGAGGAGGCCCACGCCCGCCGTCGCCCACACGAAGAAGTCCAGCACGAGCTCCACGGAAGAAACGGGGCTCTTGAACAGAGGAGCAGCGACCCTGGCCAAGCCGGCACCGACCGCCTCACCAGCGGCCGCCTCCTGGAACGCTGAGAGACTGTCCGCACCCGTCATGGTTGCTACGGCCAGCGCAATACCGGCACCCACGACCAACAGTACGATCGCGAGCCAGGGCACGCGCCACGCGGCTCTGTGCGCCTTCATCACGCCGTGGCGTCGGTGTCGGCCTCGAGCACGAGCGGGTCGCGGTCAAACGCGAGGACCTCAGCGTCCTCGTGGACCGTGTCCCCGCCGAAGTAGATCTGGGTGGTCTTCATGCTGGCGTGCCCGAGCTGGCGGCGCAGCGTCTCAGGGTCGCGACCGCGGCGTCGCCACCGCGTGGCCATCGTGTGGCGGAGCACATGCGGGTGCTGGAGCGCGGGGGGGATCCCCGCACGGCGGCCGTAGCGCTTGACCAGGTCCGCCAGGACCGGCTCGCTGACCCGGCCGCCCGGGCGCGTGTACGACTTGTCGCGCCGGCGCCGCCCCAACGTGACAAACAGCGGGGCGTGCGCGTCGCCAGGGCCGAGCGTCCGGGCACGCTCGCGCTCCCAGGCGACGATCGCCGCCGCCGCCGTCGGCGTCAACTTGACCTTGCGCTGCCGATCGCCCTTCCCGAGGCGCACATGCAGCACCCGGACGTCGGCACCCTGCCTCGCGGCAAGGAAGTCCCGGCGCTCCAGGCCCGCGAGCTCGCCGCAGCGCAACCCCGCGTCGCCGAGCGTGCGCACGATCGCCAGATCCCGCGCACCGAGCAGCCGATCGCGCGCCATCTCCGCCGTCACCACCGCGACCAGGCGCGCGTACTCGGCGTCAGACAGCGCACTCGGCGCCTCACGAACCTCCGTGCCGGCGCGCGGCAGCCGGACGCTGCGCGCGAGCTCAGCCTGCCGGCGCTCCAAGCCGCCATGCTCAGCCGCCCACCCCAGCCACGAGTTCAGTGCCGCGCGATGCTTACGCACCGTGCTCGACGCGCGCCGGCGCCCGCGCGCGTCCGGTGCCGCCAGGTCGGCCTGGTAGGCGGCCATCGTGTGCACCGTCAGCGCCTCGAGGCCCGCGTCCGGGCCCAGCCACGCCAAGAAGCGCGCGCAGGCCTGCCGATACGTCCGCTGCGTCTCCGGCACCGCCGCCAGCGAAGCCAGGAACACCGCCGCCAGCGGCTCCAGCCGCGACACCAACTCGCCACCGACCGCCGTCGACGCCACCACCGACGTCTCCACGACCGCCAGAGGAGGAGCCTCGTCGAGCCGCGCGACCTCACGAGACGGCATCACACGGTTCCTCTCTCCCTGGCCGCTGCCACCACGGCCTCGGTGGGCGCGAGCTCGCCGACGTCGGCGCTGGCCGCTCTGACGCGATCGTCACCGGACGTGTAGAGACCCCACGCGTGCGTGACCGCACCGGAACCGGGAAACAGGTCGGCGAGCTCGTCGCCGGCCCGGGCGCCGAGCTGACGGAACAGCCACACCGCGAACTCCGGGGGCTTTGTGCCAATGAGCCGACCCGGATAGGCGTCGTAGCGGCCCCGATAATCGAGCA
Organism: Solirubrobacterales bacterium; assembly: GCA_038231895.1. Classification (GTDB taxonomy): domain Bacteria; phylum Actinomycetota; class Thermoleophilia; order Solirubrobacterales; family Solirubrobacteraceae; genus JALYZC01. The sequence continues at coordinate 2,736 of JBBSIW010000237.1, forward strand.
CGTCGAGCAGCTCCTGAGGAGCGTCAACGCCGAGTGGCCGGCCACCGACGACGAGCAGCGGCTCCCATGCGCTCAGCGCCCGCCGGCTCCGCGCCGGCCGGGTACGCCGCCGCCACGCACACACCCGCACCCCAGGCGGACACAACGGCAACACGTCCCGTAGTGCGGCCGCGCTCGTCGACAACGCCCACCCATCAGGCCATCCCTCCATGAGGCGAGCGATCAGCTCGGCGTGGTCGACCTCCCGGCCCTCGGCGTAGTAATGAGACTTCCCCGGGTACGGAGGATCCGCATAGCAAAAGCGAGCCGTCCCCTCCACCAGGTGCTGCAGACGAGACGCGTCCCGGGGATCCCGTCGACGAGCGGGACGCGTCCCCCGGGCGGCGTCCGACACGGCTCTCCGGAAGCGCCACCGCGCCTTGCGGCACACCACGCCGCAGGTCTCGGCATCGACGCGGAACGCCTCAGGGATCGGGCCGCCGCACCACGCGCACATGCGTCCCGCCTCGCCGGCGCCCGGACGCGGCGCATCCGCAGCCCGCCTTGACGTCGAGCGGGACGCGTCCCTTGTGGCCACGGCGGATGCGTCCCGAGCTCGGCGAGCGACGGGACTCGTCGCCGGGGCTGCCCGCGACACGGCTCGGCGCGCCCGCCAGCGTGCCTTGCGGCACACCACCCCGCAGGTCTCGGCGTCGACGCGGAACGTCTCAGGGATCGGCCCTGCGCACCAGTCACACAGCCGGCTCGCACGGTCGCTCGGCGAGCGATGCGACGCGTCCCCTACCGCCGTGGTGCGCGGGGACGCGTCCCCCAGGACCTCGCCGAGCCGTCCCGACTCGAGCACGTCGTAGACGTCAAGCTGGCCGGCGCTCACGCCGCCCTCGGGCGCGCTCACGCCTCCCCCACGCCATCGAGCCGCAGCTGGCCGTCGGCGGGCCGCTCGGCGCGCTCCGCGCGCGCATGCCCCCAGTGATCGCTCACCTCGCGCGCCGTCGCCGATCGCCACGACACGCGCCGATCCAGCGGCTCGACACTAAGACCGTCCATCGCGCCGACGCCGACCACACGCGCGTAAAACAATCTCCCGCGCTTGTTGATCAGCACCAGGTCACCAGGATGAATCGCGCGCGTCCGCACGCCGTCACTCCGACGCGCGCGCGAGCAGCCCAGTCATCTGCGACATGGGCACGGTCCGGTCCGCGGCGCTCTCGATCGCCTGCCAGAGCAGGTCCTCCTCGCTACCCATCCGTCCGCACACCCGACACTCGAATCGCCGCAGGCGACCCCGTGAAGTAGTGGACCCAGCCCGTCGAGCAGACTCCGCTCCACGCGCGGACCGAGTCCTCGGTCTCGCCTTGCTCGCTCACGAGGACTGCACCCCCTCGGGCTTCTCGATGCTCTCCGCCCATGACGTCGCCGACTGGCGCGCCGCGGTGAGCGCGTCCTCGAGGCCCCAGAGACCGCGCGAGCTTGCGGTGCCCGCCGCGAGCGCCAGGCGACACGCGAGCTCGCGAAGCTCGTTGCTGTATCTCTCGTCGGCCGTCATCGGTCCTCCTTGCGGTAGGTGGGGTAGCGCCGGAAGCCCCGGCCGATAACGCCGGCGATCCAGCAGGTGACACCGAACCACGCGGCCACTGCGACGGGTGAGAAACGCGAACACGGCGTCGAGCTCCGCTGCTGACCTGGACATGCTCCAAGAATCGCAGCGCTGCCGGACGGCAGTACCGCGGGGAAC
>JBBSIW010000238.1:0-4463 GCA_038231895.1 Solirubrobacterales bacterium
GAACGCCGTGCCCAGCCGGCCCACGCGCGAAGGATCGCGCCCGTAGGAGCGCTCGAGGCGCTCCTGGTAGCTGCCCCGGCGCCCGACGTCGAGCACCGGCGCGAGGTCGACGTTGATGCCGACGCCGTGCAGGTTGGCCGCCGTGGCGACGCCCTCGCTGCGCGCCAGTGAGGTGCTGCCGGCTGCGCCCGATCTGGCCGGGAGAGCGCTGGGGAGCGCCCGAGAGCCGCTTCACGAAGCCGCCCTCCTGGTCGATCATCACGAGCAGCGGCGCGCCCAGCGCCGCCAGTCGGGGGATGGCCTGCAGGCGGGCGAGTTGCGCTCGCAGCTGGCTGCGTGACGCGATGTTGCGGTTGAACAGGATCACCCCCGCGGCCTCGCCCCGGGCGATCCGGCGCTCGAGCGCCGCGGGCGGGCGCAGCCCGGAGTACGCGTAGATCAGGTGCTGGCCCACGAGCTGGCGCGTGGTGAGGGCGGGAAGCGCCGGCGCCGGGCCCGGAGTGGCGCTCCCCCGGCTGGCGCCCCACGCGGTCGCCATGAGCGCCAGGATGCCCAGCGTCGCGGCGGCGAGCGCCACGGGACGGATCGACCACGGCCGCATGGCCTGCTTGAACACGATCGCGGCTCGGTCGTTGCGCCTCATCCGGTCCCCGGCAACCCCGAGCCGATCGCGGCGGCCACGATGGCTGGCGCCTCCAGATGGACCGCGTGACCGACGGCGGGCACGATCAGCACCTCAGCCCGCGGGATGTGCTCCGCCATGCGCTCGGCCAGCTTGCGGTACTTCGTGTCGCGCTCGCCGGCGATCACCACGACCGGCATGCGCAGCTCCGCAAGCTGAGCCCACAGCGGCTCGGTCGCGCCCGGTCCGATGCCGCGCAGCGCGGCGGCGAGCCCGGGCGGCTCATTGTGCAGACGGTCCGCATGCGCCGCCGCCGCCACCTCAGGCGGTTGCCGGCGCAGCAGCGGCTGCGCCCCCCAACGCCGGGCGAATGCCTCGATGTCGTCGGCGGCCGCGAGCTCGTCGGCCAGCTCCGCGTCGTCTCGCCGGCGGGCTTCGCGCTCCACATCGTCGGCGATCCCGGGGGTCGCGCCGACCATGACCAGGCGCTGCACCCGTGGCGGATGGGCGAGCGCGACGCGCAGCGCCAGGCGGGCGCCCATCGAGTAGCCGACCAGCGTGAAGCGCGCGGGCGCGACGGTGACGACGTCGGCCACGCACTCCGCGAAGCCGACGGGTCGGAGCGCCGCGGCGCATCCGTGCCCGCGGATGTCCGGCGCGAGTGCCCGGTAGCGTTCGCCGAGCGCGTCGATGACCGGCCGCCAGCTCGCGCCCGTCTGCGTGAATCCGTGGAGGAGCACGATGGTCGGCGCCACGACGACATCATGACCGCCACGGACACCTACCTCCTCCTGCGCGCCTTCTGCGACGAGCTCGGGCGCTGCGGGATGCAGGCGGCCTGCACTTCGCCGGGATCGCGCTCGGCGCCCCTGGTCCTCTCACTCGTCCGCGAGCCGGCGCTGCGCAGCTACTCGCACATCGACGAGCGCTGCGCCGGGTTCTTCGCGCTCGGTCTGGCCAAGTCGAGCGGGCAACCGGTTGCGATCGCATGCACGTCTGGAACGGCGGGGGCCGAGCTGGCACCGGCGGTGCACGAGGCGCGCGAGGCCCGCGTGCCGTTGATCGTCCTCACCGCCGATCGCCCGCCAGAGCTGCGAGACGTCGGGGCCGGTCAGACCATCGATCAGCTCAAGCTCTACGGGAGCGCGGTGAAGTGGTTCGTGGAGGTCGGAACGCACGAGGCCACGCCGGAGCGGCTGCGCTGGATGCGGGCGCTGGCCTGCCGTGCCTACATCTCGGCCTTGGACAGCCGCCCCGGTCCCGTGCACCTCAACTTTGCGCTGCGCGAGCCGCTGGTGCTCGACGAGCCACTCGCGCCCGACGACAGTGGGCGTCCCGGCAACGCGCCGTGGCTGGTTCGCACCCCCACCGATCCGCGCCCCTCGCCACATGCTCTGGAGCAGCTCGTATCCGACCTCGCGGAGCGCCCGCACGGCGTGATCGTGTGCGGGCGTACCGAGCGCGACGCGGCCCTGGGGGCGGCGGTGGTCGGGCTGGCCGAGACGGCGGGCTATCCGGTGCTCGCCGATCCCCTCTCCGGGGCGCGAATCGGACCGACGGCGGTCGCCCACTACGACGCCCTGCTGCGCGACCGGTCCTTTTCGAGCGGTCACGTTCCGGAACTGGTCCTCCGAATCGGCGATCTGCCGACCTCCAAGCCGTTGCGCCAGTGGCTGGCCAGAATGCCGGACGCTCTCCAGATCGCGCTCGACGCCGAGGCGGCGTGGCAGGACCCCGACGCCGTGACGGGGCGAGTGGTCTCCGGCGACCCGGCCACGATCCTGGCCGAAGCCACCGAGCGCTTGTCGCGAGGCGCCGACGGGAGTTGGGTCGACGCGTGGCGCCAAGCCGACGGCCGTGCCCACCACGCCATCGCCGCTGCGCTCGGCGACGAGCTCTCAGAGCCCTGGGTAGCTGCGGATCTGGGCGCCCGGCTCCCCGGCGAGGCGACGCTGTTCGTCGCCTCCTCCATGCCGGTGCGTGACGTCGAGACCTTCTTCCCCGCGTTCCCCGCGCGCGATGACTCGCCGCGCGTGCTCTCCAACCGCGGCGCCAATGGCATCGATGGGACCGTGTCCGCTGCCTTTGGCGCCGCCGCGGCGGCGGAGTCCGGCCCCGTCGTGCTGCTCATCGGGGACGTGGCCCTGGCTTACGACGTCGGCGGCCTGCTGGCATCCTCGCGCCTGGGGCTGGCGATTACGATCGTCCTGCTCAACAACGACGGGGGCGGGATCTTCCACTTCCTCCCGATGGCGGGCCAGACCGACGCGTTCGAGGCGCACGTGGCCACGCCGCACGGCCTGGACTTCGCGCACGCCGCGGCGCTGTACGGGTGCGGGTACGAGCGGATCGAATCGCCTCAGCTGTTCCGTGACGCCCTCGACCGCTCGTTGGTCACGCAGCACACCACCATCCTGGAGGTCGCCAGCGACCGCGAAGAGAACGTCGAGCTCCACCGACGCGTGTGGGCGGCCGTGGCGCAGGCACTCGAGTGAGCCTCGTCCCTAGCCCCACGAGATCGGAGCGTCAGTTGGTGACAGCGGGCTCCCGTTGGAGATCCGCCAGCGCACCTCTGGGGCTTCGTCGTACTCGTCGGTGATGCGGCGCTGGATCGGCGGATCGAGACGCGTGAAGTCGCGCCGGGCGCGGGCCGTGAAGACCCAGCCGGAGGCGGTGGTCAAGCGATCTCGCGCTTGATCTCCTCGGCGGAGAACACCTCGCCTCGCGCGCATCCTCGTCTTCCTCGAGCGTGGTCGGCTCGTCGTCGATTGGCGCGCGTTCGAGCAGCGCGCCCAACGCATCGCGTCCGCCACGGCGGGCCAGAAAGTCGAGCGTGTCGGCGGCCTCGGCCTCAGTCAGCTCATCGACGGCTTGGTGGAGTTGCTCTTTGGCGGTCATCGGCTCCCTGGACGGTAACGCGGTCAGCGGCGCGAAGTCAGGGAGAGGACATGAGGAACGTCCAGTGCGCCAGCCACGTCTCACCCCGCCAGCATCGGCAGCAGCGCCTGCAGCTTCATCTCGGTCTCTGCCAGCTCGGCCGCGGGGTCTGAGTCGCGCATCACCCCGACGCCGGCGTAGCAGCGGGCCACCGCACCGCGCAGCAGCGCGCAGCGCAGCCCGACGCAGAACTCGCCGTCCTCCGTCGCGTCGATCCAGCCCACGGGCCCGGCGTACCAGCCCCGGTCCAGTCCCTCCAGGGCAGGGATCAGCGGCTCGGCGCGAGCGAAGGGCTCACCCCCGACCGCGGGTGTCGGGTGCAGCATGCCGGCGAGGTCGACGGCTCCCACCGGATCGGCGAGCTGCGCGCGGATGGGGGTGGCGAGATGCTGGATGTTCGCCATGCGCACCAGCACGGGCTCGGGCGCCGCGGTCACCCACAGCGAGTGCTTGCGCAGCGTGCGCTGGATGCGGCGCGCCACGATCGCCTGCTCCTCTCGATCCTTGGCGCTCTGCAGCAGCTGCTCGCCGAGATGGGCGTCGACGGCGGGGTCCGCACTGCGACGCGTCGAGCCCGCCAGGGCGATCGTGCCCGCGCGCTGTCCTTCGCGGCGCACGAGCAGCTCCGGGGTGGCGGCGACGAAGGTGGCCTCGCCCGACCCGACGGCGAGGACGTAGCACTGCGGAAAGGCGTCGCGCAGCACGCCGAGGATGGCGCCGGGATCGTGCGCAGCCGGCGCGTGGACGTCTACCGCCCGGGCCAGCACGATCTTCTCCAGCTCCCCTGCCCGGATGCGCTCGACGGCCCGGGCCACCGCCGAGACGTAGTGCTCGGGCGGCATGGCGCCGGCGATTCGGGCACGCTGCACCGGAGCGGGGTCCAGCAGGGGCAGGGGGTGCGAGC
>JBBSIW010000239.1:0-4452 GCA_038231895.1 Solirubrobacterales bacterium
ACGTCGATGACCTCGTCGACGTCCCGGGGCGAGGGGTAGAGGCGCGCCCAGTGCGCGAGCGCCTCACGCACGCTGAGGTGGCGATACATGCCCGAGCTCTGCAGGACGATCCCCACCCGCTCGCGCAGCGCGCGCTGGCGACGCTGGGGATCGTGCCCGAGGACCGAGACATCGCCGTCCGAGCGCTCGCGGTAGCCCTCGAGGATCTCCACCGTCGTCGTCTTGCCGGCGCCGTTGGGCCCGAGGAGACCGAAGACCTCGCCGCGATCGACCGAGAAGTCGATCCCGCGGACCGCCTCGTACTCGCCGTAGCGCTTGCGCAAGCCGCGAACCTCGATTGCCGGGGCATCGTTCATCGCCGCCAATCATGCCAAGGAGGTCGACGAGCTACGCTCGACCCGCACGCTTGCCATGGCCTTTGCCTGCATCGACATCGGCTCCAACACCACCCGGCTGCTCGTCGCCGAGGCGGCGGGGGGCCACTTCAAGGAGATCCTGCAGCAGCGGACGTTCACCCGCATCGCGAAGGGGCGTAGGCGCGGCGATCCGATCGGCGAGGCCAAGATCGCCGAGGTCGCCGAGGTGGTCGCCTCGCAGGTCAGGGTGGCCGAGGAGCTCGGCGCCCGGGCGCTACGGACGGTGGCCACCGCCGCGATCCGCCAGGCAGCCAACGGCGACGAGTTGGCCGATGCGATCCGCTCCGCCGCCGGTGTGGAGGTGGTTGTGCTCAGCGGCGAGGATGAGGCCAGGCTCGCATTCCTGGGCGCGACGAAGACGCTGGGCGAAGCGCCCGAAGGCGAGGTCGCCGTGGTCGATGTGGGGGGAGGCTCCTCCGAGCTGGCGCTGGGGACGATGGCGAACGGGGTGCGCTGGTCGGAGTCCTTTCGGGTCGGCTCGGGGTACCTGGCGGACGCCTACGTGCGCTGCGACCCTCCATCGGCCGCCGAGCTCAACGCGGTGCGGGCGCATGTGACGGGAGCCTTCGAGGGCCTCGAGCTCCCGACTCCGCGGCTCGCCGTGGCCGTCGGCGGAAGCGCCGCGTCCCTGCGGCGCCTGGTCGGCGCGGTCCTCGAGCACGAGACGCTCGAGCGAGGCATCCGCGTACTCGCCTCCACCCCCGTGGAGCAGATCGCGCGGCGGTTCGAGCTCGATCCCGAGCGGGTCCGCCTGCTGCCGGCCGGAATCCTGATTCTCGAAGCCGTCTCCGATTGCCTCGGCGCGCCGCTGCAGGTGGGGAGGGGCGGGCTGCGCGAGGGCGTGGTGCTGGAGATGATCGCCGCCGACGCGGCGACCGCAGACCACTAGCATCGGTGCAGCCATGAGCACCCCGGAACTGACGCAGCCTGCGGCGGAGGAGGCCGACCCGTCGGCTCGGGACCTCACGGAGCCTGAGCTGTACTTCAACCGCGAGCTCTCGTGGCTGGACTTCAACGATCGCGTGCTCCAGCTGGCCGAGGACGAGCGCGTTCCTCTGCTCGAGCGGGTGAAGTTCTGTGCCATCTACGCCTCGAACCTCGACGAGTTCTTCATGGTCCGCGTGGCCGGCCTGCAGGACCAGGTACATGCGGGCGTGAGGACCCGCGGCCAGGACGGCCGCACGCCGAGCGAGATCGTCGACCGAGTGCACGAGCGCGTACTCGAGCTCGGCAAGCGCCTGGATGCCTGCCTCTCCCGGGACCTGCTGCCTGCGCTGGCCGAGCAGGGGATCCGCATCGTCCGCTACGAGGACGTCGGCGAAGACGAGCGCGCCGCCCTGTCCGAGCGCTTCCGCCGCCAGATCTTTCCCGTCCTCACCCCGTTGGGCGTGGGCGTGGGACGTCCATTCCCCTACATCTCCAACCTCTCGCTCTCGCTCGTCGTGCGCCTCCGCGACCCGGTCACCGACACGCGGACGTTCGCACGGGTGAAGGTTCCCAAGGAGATGCTGCCGCGCTTCGTGCCCACGTCCGAGGGCTCCACGACGTTCGTACCGCTCGAGGATGTGATCGCCCATCACCTCGACCAGCTCTTCCCGGGCATCGAGCTCATAGACCACGACTACTTTCGCGTCACGCGCGACGCCGACTTCACGGTCTCTGACGAGGCCGACGATCTGCTGCAGGCCGTCGAGGACGAGCTGCGCCGGCGGCGCTTCGGTGAGGTGGTGCGCGTCGAGGTGAGCCGGGGGACGGACCCCTCGCTGCGCGAGGAGCTCACTGCGGCGCTGGGCGTCGAGCCCGCCGAGCTCTATGACACCGACGGGCTTCTCGACCTCACCGACCTCTGGCACATCGTCACGCTGGCCGGCTTCGAGAACCTCTGCGCCCCGGCGTGGATCCCCGTGACCCAGCCGCGCCTGCGCGAGGAGGAGCACGGCGCGCACGTGGACATCTTCCAAGCCATGCGCCACGGCGACCTGCTCGTCCACCACCCCTATGACTCCTTCTCGAGCTCGGTCGAGCGCTTCGTGGAGCAGGCGGTGGCCGACGCCGACGTGCTCGCCATCAAGCAGACGGTGTACCGGACCAGCGACGACTCGCCGCTCGTCCCGGCGCTCATCGGCGCCTCCGAGCGCGGAAAGCAGGCCGTGTGCCTGGTCGAGCTCAAGGCGCGCTTCGACGAGCGGGCGAACATCCAGTGGGCCCGTGCCCTGGAGGAGGCCGGCGTGCACGTCGTGTACGGGCACCCATCCTTGAAGACCCACGCCAAGTGCGTGCTGGTGGTTCGCCGCGAGGGCGACGGGGTGCGCAACTACGTGCATATCGGGACTGGCAACTACCACCCCACGACGGCCCGGCTCTACACCGACTTCGGCTTGTTCACCGTCGACGAGGAGATCGGCGCCGACGTCGCCGACATGTTCAACTTCCTCACCGGATACGCGCGTCCCCGCGGCTATCGCAAGGTGCTCGTGGCCCCGAACCACCTCCGCGAGGGGATCGTGGCCGAGATCGACCGGACCATCGATGCCCACTCCGACGAGCACCCCGGCCGGATCGCGATGAAGATGAACGCGCTCGTGGACGGCGAGTGCATCCGCGGCCTATACCGCGCCTCCCAGGCCGGCGTGCAGGTCGACTTGAACATCCGCGGGATCTGCTGCCTGCGCCCCGGTGTGCCGGGCGTGTCGGACAACGTCCGTGTGGTCTCGATCGTCGGGCACTTCCTCGAGCACTCGCGAATCTTCGCGTTCGAGCGCGACGGTTGCGATCCCGTGATCTACATCGGCTCTGCCGACCTGATGCCGCGCAACCTCGACACGCGCGTGGAGCTGGTGGCGCCGGTCGAGGACCCATCGCTGCGCGACGACCTGCTCGACACGCTTCAGCGATGCTTCGCCGACGACAGCAACGCTTGGGAGCTGGCCCAGGACGGCGTTTGGTCGCACCGCTCCACGCAAGGGCCGGAGCCGCGCAGCGTGCAGCGCGAGCTGATGCTCGGCCACGGAGCGCGGGCGGCCGAAGGGGCTCCGACTACCGGCGCCTCGGGGGCGTAGTCGAATCCTTGCTTGTCCTCCAGGGGTGAGGAGAGAAGATGACGATTGCTGCAATTTCCGTCCAGTCTTGACAGTATGTGTCTTGCACCTCTAGCCCAGCCGCTTACAGGGTCCGAGGGGCGCTCGCAGACACAAGCATGAGGAAAGGTGGTTGACATGGTTACGGCACTCGTGGACGTCGATGGAGGCCTGGTCTCCGCGCTCGTCGTCATCGGCTCGATACTGGTCGTGATCATCGCCCTGTTCATCGCCAAGTCGGCCATGCGTGGCACGATGGGCAAGGGCAACTGACCCGCCGCCTACCGTCCGGCGCCTAGCGTGGTGCCAGGCGCGCGTCGAACGCACGGGCGATGTCGGGCGCGGCATGGACGATGCCAAACCGCAGGTCCCACGCCGCCCACGCCCGTAGACGCGCCGGATCGAGTTCCCCGTAGCGCCCGTCGGGCGCGCGGAAGGCGGGGCGCACGGCGTCGAGCTGGCGCCGCGTGAGCCGGCGGTCGAGTCCCGGTGCTGCGCGCAGCAGATCGTCGATGCTGCCGCCCGGGTCGTGTGCCGTAAAGCGGTAGCCGCGCGCAATCGCTCGCACCGCGGAGCGCACCAGCCCTGCTCGCTGGCGCAGCGTGCGCCGCGTCGCACAGAGCACGAGCTCGGGGTAGCTCGGGGCACCGAAGTCGTCCACGCGAAAGCTGTGAAAGCCGGGCCGACGCGCGTGCAGGGCGACGCCCTCCACGTTCCAGAACGCGGTCGCCGCCGCGATCTGACCCGCCAGCAGGCTTGGCACCGCGTTGAAGCCGATGGTCACCCGCCGCACGCGTGCCGCCTGCCCGTGCGCTCCTGACACGACCGATCGCAGCACGGCATCGTCACTGGGCACCCCGGTCACCCCCACGCCGCGGCCTTCGAGCTCGCGTGGAGAGCCCACGCTCGGACCCGCGATCACCGCGGCCAGCGGACGCTGGACGAGCGCGTAGACGCCG
>JBBSIW010000240.1:0-4446 GCA_038231895.1 Solirubrobacterales bacterium
GCCCCGCGTTATAGATCGCCCGCGCGCAGCCGCACCACCGGCCCAGCGCCGCCGCCTGCTCGGGCGCCGGGTAGAGCCGATAACGGTAAGCCAACTGCACGACACTGATCGTAAGCGCCCGCAAGGACGCCCCCGATTCCTCCCCCCGGCTAACGGCGGGGATCTCCACTGGAAGCTTCCATGACTGCCTCCGTTCTCCTCGGCATGGCGGCCGCCGTCGCGGCCTCGGCAATGTACAACGTCGCCATCGGTCTCCAGGCGCTGGAGGCACGCGCGGTACCGGCGGACCACGGCTTGCGCCCGGCGTTGCTGCTCAAGCTGCTGCGCCGTCCGCGGTGGCTGGCCGGCGCCGCCCTGAACTTCCTTGCCTGGCCGGTGCAGACGGTGGCTCTGCTGTTTGCTCCCCTCACCTTGGTTCAGCCGTGTCTCGCCGCGGGTTTACTCCTGCTCCTGGTGATGGGCTCCCGTCACCTGCACGAGCCGGTCGGGCGCCGTGAGGTGCTCAGCGTCGCCGCGATCGTGGTCGGCGTGGTCGCGCTCGCCCTCGCCTCGCCCGAGCGGGACACTCAAGGCGCCGGACCCGACACCATCGCGGTCGTGCTCGGGGTCCTCGGGCTCATCACCCTTCTCCCCTACCTTCTCAGCCGGTTTCGCCGCATCGGGGGGCTGCCGGTCGCCGTGAGCGCTGGGCTCGCCTTCGCCTGGAGCAGCATCTCCACCAAGCTGCTCTCCGACGCCCTGGACGCCGGTGACTGGGTGAGCATCATCGGCTGGGCCGCGGCGACGGGGATCGCGGCGGCGGTGGGGACGGCGAGCGAGATGACCGCCCTCCAGTCGCGCGGAGCCACCGAGGTCGCGCCGCTCGTGTTCGTGATGCAGCTCCTGGTCCCCACGCTGCTGGCGCCGGTACTCGTTCACGAGGCCTGGGACGCGACGCCGCTGGGTGGCCTGGTGCTGCTGGGAGGACTGCTCGTCGTCGCCGCCGGCTCGGTCCTGCTGGCCAGCTCGCGCGTCGTGGCCGCCTTCACCGCCGCCGGCCGCGCGGAACCCGAGCCGGCGCCGCGCTCAGCCTGAGTCCCCGGCCGAGTCGTCCTCGGTGCTAGAGGTGTCGTGGCTGGCGGTGACGCAGTTCTCGACGGCGCCCGAGGAGCCAGTCAAGGTGAGGCGGGTGAGTCGGGCATTGGTGTGGTGCGTGGTAGCCATCTCCGCGCCCATCGGCAAGCGCAGCGCGCGACGACAGGCGCTGCCCCGGATGTGAACGTTCATCCAGGGTGTCTCTACGACGGGACCGCACCTGATGCCATACGTTTCGACTGGTAGCATGAAAGTCAACGCCCATGCGAAAGACGACGATCTATCTCAGCGAGAGCACCGAGGACCGGATGAGCCGGGCGGCGAGACGCCTCGGCAAGTCGCGGGCGGAGATCACCCGCAACGCGCTGGACGAGTACCTGGCACGAAGCGAGCGGCAAGGGACCCTGCCGCCTTCGGTCGGCATGGGTGAGAATCCCGGCGCGACCGCGAGGGACTACGAGGAGCGGCTCGCCGAGCGCTGGACGTCTGAGTGATCACACTCGACACGTCGGGGATCTTGGCCGCGCTCAACCGTGCCGATCCAGACCACCGACGTGCCCGTGAGGCGCTGGCAGCCGAACGTGGGCCCCTGATCGTGCCCGTCGGCATCCTTGCCGAGGCTGGATACATGATCGAGGCGGATCTAGGCGCTGCCGTCCTGCGCCGGTTCGTCAGCGACGTGAACGACGGGTACTTCAAGCTCGACTGCGGCGAATCCGACATGGATCGGATCGGCGCGTTGCTCGACCGCTACGCCGACCTGCGGCTGGGCTTCGCGGACGCGTGCGTCATCGCATGCGCCGAGCGCAACGGCGGAAACGTGCTGACACTCGACCTGCGCGATTTCGTGCCCGTCGCGCGCGAGGGCACGATCACCGTCGTTCCCCCACCTCGCTGAGCACCAGCGCGCACCCTCGTGCTCATCGGCCCATGGTCTGGAGTTGGACGGCGACGCTCGAGCCCTCTGGCGTGACGGTCCTACCGGCGTCGTCCCCAGTGTGCGTGGATGTCGGCGCCGCACTGTAATCGGAGTGTACGACCGCCGGGAGGCTCTGGGGCTACGCCGCGGGAGACGCGAGCGCCGGCGCGAGTGCGTCCGCGCTGACGTCAACAGGCTCTGGGAGGGTGATCGTGATCTTGCCGTCGCGGTCGAGCAGCCAGCGGGCGTTGACGATGGTCACGCCGACCACCTGGCCCCGGGCGTTGTAGCGGATGGCGTGTCCCTCGGGGGTGCCTGCCGAGTCGGCCGCCACCTGGCGATCACCGACGTGCAGATAGAGGACGTCGCCGCGCTGGTCGTAGCTCGCGTGGTCGAACGTGATGTTGCCAATCGTGATCGTCATGTCGTCCACCAACCCGGCGGGTCGTCGCGGCGGCCGAAGGCTGTCACCACCCGCCCGGGCGTCTCGCCGAAGTCTACGACCACGAACAGCCACCGACTTGGCCCGAATCCCTCACGCCAGTAGCGCTCCCTGCCCGACCGGGGATCATCCTCCCGGTGATCCGGGTGCGCAATGGCGGCCATGATGGCGGCTTGGTGCGGAGCCATCTCGGCATGCTCGTTGAGGATGTGCCGCCAGCCATGGATGTCGAGGACGACGGGCCGGCCCTCCGGATCACATTGTCGCTCAACCGCGCTCATTGGCCTCTGCGCCTTGAAGAGGGATCGAGCGCCGAAAGGTGCCCCCCGGCTACTCAGGCATGGCGATCGGCCGCCACTGGAACGTCCGCCGGATGCTCGCGATATCGCGGTCCGACGTGTCGATATTCCGACATCCGTGCGACACTCTAGGGGCACACCAGACGACAAAAGGAGGCCGCTTGCCGGTCCTAGCAGCCAAGCTAGAGCAGGCGAGCTCGGCAATCGAGCTCGATCAAGCGGACATCGCGCGGGTGCTGGACGCGAATCCGCGAACCGTGGCACGCTGGCTGCACGGCGACGCCGAGCCGCGTCCTGACGCGCGCGAGCGCCTCCTGGAACTGATCGCTGTCCTAGAGCAGCTCTCTGGCGTCCTCAAGCCAGCCGCCGCCCACGACTGGTTATTCACGCCGAATCCGTCGCTCGACCACCATAAGCCCGTCGACCTGCTGCGCGAGCGGGACTATCGGCGTGTGTTGGGGGCAATCGACGCGCTCGCCGAGGGCGTCTACGCCTGAGCAATTGAGTGCCCTGGCCGCGACTCGTAGCCGCGGTGGACCAGCTCGAGCCCATGGCGTACACCGCGCCGGCCTATCGCCATCTCGCGGCGAGATGGAACCCGCTCTCAGGTACGGGCGCGCGGAGCGCGGGCGGTCGCTGGAATCCACCCGAGAGCTTCGCGACGCTCCACCTCGCCGTCGAACGCGCGACAGCGATAGCCGAATTCCAGCGGATGGCTGCGAGGGTGAGCCGTACGCCGGCAGATTTCCTGCCTCGGCGTCTCGACCGATACGACATCCGGCTGGCAGCTCTCTTGGATCTCCGCATCCCTGACGCACGTGCCGCCGTCAACCTCAATGACGATCAGCTGCTGCTCGACGATCCCGGCGCCTGCCAGGCGATCGGAGACGCAGCGCAGTACGTGGGTCGTGAAGGATAATCGCGCCATCGGCGACCGGTTCAGGAACCGTACTCGCAGTGTTCTTCGATCGCCTCCAGCCGGACTCTCTCGTGCGACCGCGCGACTTCCAGACTTGGGAGGCCCCGCCGACATAATGACGTGCGGCAGCGCGCGTACCGCCCAGGCATGAACGTCGGTGACCGCCAAGCGCTCGAACGCGAACTCGTCGAGGCGTTCGGGCAGCTCGCCGGGAACACGCAGCTTGCCCAACGCGCTCTTGATCGCCGCCTCCCACACGCTGACGGCGCTGACGAGCACAGGCGTCCGTGCATCCTCGATGGCGGTCCGCACGCCCCGCACGCGGGCATCTCCCGCGAGCAGCCACAGCAGGGTGTGGGTATCGAGTAGAAGGCTCAGCGGAAGTGCTCGGCCAACCCGGCGGGAAGCTCGTCGAAGTCCTCGGCCAGCTCAATCTCGCCCCGCAGCGCCCCGAACGCCTCCGCGAGGGGACGACGGCGTCTCAGCGCCACCAGCCTGGCGACGGGCCGTCCGGAGCGTTGAATGACGACCTCCTCACCCCTCTCGACAAGGTCAACCAGCCGCGACAGCTGGCTCTTCGCCTGGTGCATTCCGACGCGAACCACGATCACGATTCTACCGAATACTTAGCTAGAACAGACCCGACATGGGCTTCACACGAGCACGACGTCGACGCCGTTCAGGCGCTCGAAGTCGCGGTCGCGCGTAAGGAGTGCCACGACCTCGGCCTCAAGAAATCGGGCTATGAGTGCGCCGGGCTGCGCGAGCTGTGGCTCGTGGACACCGCCGCCGA
>JBBSIW010000241.1:0-4445 GCA_038231895.1 Solirubrobacterales bacterium
CGAACAGCACGGGATCGACCCTCACCTGCTCGGCCAGATACGCTACCGCCTGCTCGGGGACCTCGGCGGCGTACTCCGGGAACCGGCCGTCGACCTCGAAGAACTTCAGCAACACACTGAACCCCAACCGGGTCGCCCCGGTCTTGTTCGCCAACAGCTCCCAGTCGGGGGTCCACCAGCGTCCACTGCGCGATCAGGTCTTCCGGTTCCCACCCACGCCGCACGACCAGAACAACGACCTGACAGCCCCGGCGATGCAACCACGCTCCGCTACTTTGCGGCTGGGGGCAGCTTCGGGAGTCCTGGGCCGACAAGGCCGGTGCGGAAGCTCGACGATGTCGCCGCGACCGTCACCCGCGAGCAGAACGCGCTCGCGGAGGTTGCCGCCCGACAGCTGGCCGATGCCGCAGCTGAAGAAACCCACCGCGCCGAGCTGGAGCGGTGGGCGCAGGAACAGGAACTGGAGGAGACCCGTGAGGAGGAGTTCGCGGCCGAGTGACGGCAGTGCCGAACGATCGATTGCGGCGCTGTACGGCGCGCCTCCCCCGTTCCGTATAAACGGAACGGTAGGAACTGCGCCATGGAGCGCAAGAAGACGGGTCGGCCTTCGAAGGGCGACCGACGGCTGGTCGCCTACAAACTCCCGACCCGACTGCTCGACGCTGTGCGCGAGCACGCGGCGCGGCGGGGCATGACAGCCACCGATCTCGTAGGCGAGCTCCTCGCCGCTGAGGTCGGGATCCCCTACTACCAGGTCCAGGAGGGTCTGCCGCTGAACAAGGCTTCGTAAACGCGAACGAGGCGGCCCCCCTTGGAAGGGGCCGCCTCGAAAAGTTCGCGTAGATCAGGCTCGCACCCGATCTGACGCTATCGCCTCGGCTACTACAGCCGAGGCCGTTCCCCATCCGTGCCAGGAAGAGGGGCGCTTTCGCGTGCCTAGAGTAACCCCTGCGCGCTCTCGCGCGCGAGTCGCCACACCGTTTTCTCCTGCCGAATCCGGCGCGGCGGCGGGTCCGTCGTCATCACCAGCACCGGCTGATCTTGCTGGTATCGGATGGTGTTTGCCCTGCTACAGCCAGGGCTCGTGCACCCCTGCGATGGACTCGGTGGCCGGGTCGATCTGCGCCGTCCACGCGGCCGGCCAGGTCGGGGTCGGTGACGCCACCCAGAACGCCGAGCAGCTCCCCGCCGCCGGTGGGGGGGGTTGTGTCGACCCGACGGTGGCCGGGGCGGAGGGCGCGGCTCAGGGACCGGCAGGAGCCGCCGGGCGTGGCCCCTGCGGTCGCCGCGCCCGTACCGAGC
This sequence comes from Solirubrobacterales bacterium, assembly GCA_038231895.1. Taxonomy (GTDB): domain Bacteria; phylum Actinomycetota; class Thermoleophilia; order Solirubrobacterales; family Solirubrobacteraceae; genus JALYZC01. The sequence continues at coordinate 1,303 of JBBSIW010000241.1, forward strand.
GCCGCGCCGCGGCGCGGGCCCGGACGAAGACGGAGATCCGCGAGGCCGCGGTACGCGCCGCCCGGGCCCAGCACGCCGGCCGAGCCCGGGCCGCGGCCCGGCTCGAGCGCGGCGAGTTCGCCCCGCACCCGGGCTGGCGCAACTTCATCCCCCCAGGCTGGCGCGTGCTGAGCTCCCAGAACGAGGCCCTGCAGATCCTCACCAGCCTCATCGCTGAGCAGCCCTGGCGCGCTGAACGCATCACCAGCTGGACCCAGATCACCTGCCAACTCATTGCCGGGATGGACTGGGCCACCGGCATCATCGCCGCCCTCACCGCCGAACGCCTCGCCGACGCCGGCGACCGCTCCACCCGCACCGTCTCCCGCGTCATCGCCTGGCTCCAGGACACCGGTGTGCTGTTCCTCATCGAACCCGGCGCCACCGCCGAGTTCCTCGGCGGCGACCGCAACCGCACCCCCACCTACGTATTCATCACCAACGCGCCCCTCTCCTCCCCCGACGTTGAGGATCAGGACGAGGGGCCCGAACCCGGACCGCCTGACCACCACCACTCGCACGGAAACCCGCAGCTCACAACAGCTGTTGATGATCTTGGCGACCCCCCCAACTCTCCAGTTGAGATCACTACCCGCACGAAACGGCTCGAACAACCGTGCTCGTCAACGACATCCTGGCCTGGTTGGCAGGTGCCCCAGACCTCGATGGAGCGTTCCGCTGCAGGTCGCTGTGTGCTCGACCGACTAGGCCTAGACCACAGCGGTGTACCCGGCCGGGCACAGATGATCAACTTGCCGCGGTGGTGGGCCATGCTCAAACCCTGGTGGGACGCCGGATGGTCACCCCGCGGACTCGCCTGGGCCATCGAGCACCACCCCGACCACCCCGCCCACCACCGAGGCGACGCTCTCGCCGGCGCCACCGACCCCACCGCCGTCCTCGGGAGCCGCCTCGCGCCCTGGCGCGGCCGCGCCCGCGAGCTCCCCACCGGACTCGTCGGGATCCGCGGCAACCACCATGTCGCCCAACAGACCGAACGCCTCGCCCACCTCGCCGCCGCGGCGAGGACCAGCGGAAACGTTAGGGGGGCACTTCACCGCTCCGAGGCTCGGACGGCCGCGCGGGCGTTCTTCGCCGCGAGCCAGGCCGCTAGCCGTGCACGCCGCTCGGGCAGTTAGCCGCCCCCTCGGCGCCGCTACAGGGGGCTTGCTGTACGGACCTCTTTCAGCCTCGCACATGCCGGCTACGTTCCGTGGGGTCACGCTCGTTCTATGCCGAGCTGGACGATCGTCGTCACGAACTCCGAGCGCGACTCGACTGCTAGCTCGTTCTGTCGCTTGTCGATCGCCGCGAGCTGCGCGGGTGTGAGTCGAAAGTTCACCGCTTGACGGCGGGACACTCGCCGGCGCGGTGGGCGCCGCGGTGGCGGGATCTCGGGCCGGTACTGCGGTAGCGGCGGGTACTCCTGCGCGAGGGCGTCGTAGACGTCGTTGAAGACCGCTATCAGCCAGTCGCCATACGACAGTCCGGCCTTCTCTGCGACAGTCATCATCTGCTCGACCAGATCGCCGGGCAGCCCTATGCCCTTGGACTGCCGCCCTGAGGATGGACGTCCCACACGCCGTGGCGAACTCTCATCCGCCTCCCGCTCCGTCGGCCCCGGACGTCGCTGGTCGGCCTCAGCCGGTTCTGGGGGTGTCACGGAGTCCGCTTCCACCGGCGCGGCGCGCAGCCTCGACGCCTTGCGGGATAGGGCGGTGAAGTCCCGCTGTTGCGGCGGAGTCATGCCGGAGTAAGTGCGTCGGATGCGGTCATGCGGTCCGATACCTCCATCGCCAGACGTTGATAGTCGTCCGCGAGTCCCGGCGTGGATTCGGCAACGACCTTTGCGCGGTGCCGGCCACCTTCGCGGCCGTCACGCAGCCATGCGAGGCGCCGGGCTCGCGCCTCAGGCAGCTCCGCCTCGAGCTCGTGCACGAGCTTCCCCATCTTCCGACAGGACTGCGCAGGGCCCTCGACGCCGCGGATGCGGGCGGCGAACAGCAGCTCGGGATCGAGACCGGTCGAGACGATGGAATCGCGCAGTTCGGCGGCGATCCGCTCGCTGCGGGAACCGACCCGGAACGGCGCGATGCCCAGGAGCTCCAGCTCTGGGTTCGTCGTGCTCTGGATATCGTCGAACAGGCGCGCTACTCGGCCGAGGCCGTCGATGCTGGCCTCGTCTGACGTCGTGGGGATGATGACGAACCGGGAGGCCGTGAGGGCCATGACCTGAAGGACCTGCTCCCCCGGCGGGCAATCGATAAGGATGAGGTCGTAGTCGCCCGCGATCGGCGCGAGTGCGTCGCGCAGAGCGCCGGTCGTGTCTCCGGTCCGTCGGCCGCGGGTAGCGAGGGTGCCGACCATTTCTGCGGTCAACTCCCCGCCACAGACGACGTCGAGGTTGTGCCTCACTCCCTTCAACGGCTCGATTGGCTGACCGAGGGTGACTGCGGCGAACAGGCTCCGGCCGTCGTCGGATCTTCCGGCCGCGAGGTAGCCCAGGTCCCGGCCGGCGTTGCCCTGCGGGTCGGCGTCGACGAGCAGGACCCGGAGGCCTGCGGCGGCGAACAGGCCGCCGAGGTTGGTAGTGAGGCTGGTCTTCCCTACCCCACCCTTCCCGTTGATCACGCTGATGACCTGAGGCAGCACGGGCAGGCCCTTTCCGTAGCTCAATAAGTCCCAAGAGACGGTCAAGCTAGCAGCCAGCAGCAGCTAGAACGTCGCTTCGACACGTTCTTGCAAGGAATGCTCTGCGGATGAGGTGTCATCGTGTGGCGTTCGTACCGTCACTGTACTGCAACACGAACAACATAAGAAACTACTGATGCATCGACCATGAGAGTGCCCGAGGGCGGCATGCCCCTACTGTCCAGCACCAGGCAGATGCGCGTGCGGCTGCACGACCAATGCAATCTCTGGGTAAGCCGGCTGACCGTGGACGAGGCGCATGACTACAAGAATTTGAAGACCGTGTCCAACATCCCCAACGTGGGGATCGAGGGGTCGCAGCGCGCGGCGGATTTGGACATGAAGCTGGGCTACCTGCGCGACACCCACGGCGGGCGGGTCGCCACGCTGGCCACCGCCACCCCGATCGCGAA
>JBBSIW010000242.1:0-4441 GCA_038231895.1 Solirubrobacterales bacterium
GAGTACGTGCCGCCCTGCGTGAAGTTCTGGGACTTGAAGCTCTCGCCCGCGTCGGCCTTCACGTTGTGGGCGAAGGCGTCCTCATTGGTCCACTTGACGGTCTGGCCGACCTTGGCCTTGACCTGGGCAGGCTTGAAGGCGGTGTTCTTCATCCGGACGTCGACCACGCCGCCGCCTGCAGCTGCCGATGGCGCCGACGCGCTCGTGCTCTTCTTGCTGTCCGAGCCACACCCGACGAGAAACGCGCCGGTCAGGGCGAGGCAGCCGACCATCGTGAACACGCGTTGCATGCGAGAACGACCTCCTGGGATCGGGTCCGGTGCACTGACAGACGCCCGGCGCGCCGGCAATCTTCCCACGCTCATGCCAGCACCACACGTAGTGCAACGTGGTCGGAGAGCGCTCCCGCGGCCAGCCGCTCGGCGGCCGCGGCGCCGCTCAAGTCCCGGGCCAGGACGTGGTCGACCGAGTGCGCCGCCGCATGCACGAAGCCCTCGACTTGCGGCGCCCTCAGGTTGAGGTCGCCGCCGAGTACCACGGGCGCGGCGCCGGCCCAGCCCAGCGCGGCGCTCGCGGCGCGCGCGAGGTCGGCCTGAGCGCGCTCTTCGCGGTGCGCAGAACCGTGCAGGTTGGCGACCCAGATGTCGCTGGGAAGGCGCACGGCGTGCACGACGCGCCGCTCGGGCCACAAGCGCAGGTGCCTCGAACGGCTCTCTGTCACGCCTGGGCGGGAGAGGATCACGTTGGCTCCGCCCCCGTTCGAGCGCATGACGTCCGGCCAGCGGTCGGCCAGGCGCCGGCGCCCCGGCAGCAGCGCGTTGCGCGAGGTCAGCGCCATCGCGTGCCCGGCCCGCGCGCGGCGCGCCAGCTCTGGTCCCCACCATGGCGGCACCTCCTGCAGGAGCGCCACGTCCCAGTCCCAGCCGGCGATCATCTCGGCGAACTCGGCGCGCAGCGATCGTCCGGCCGGCGGCACGCCGCGGCCATGAAACAGGTTCCAGGTGAGTACCGCGAGGCCCATGTGAGCAGCCTCATACACTCTCGCGCTTGCCGCGGCACTTCCTCACCGGCAGCGAGCTCTCCGCGGTCGAGCTGCACGCCCTGATCGAACGAGCTCTCGAGCTCAAGGCGGACCCGCACGGCAGCGCTGTCCTGGCCGGATGCCACGTCGCGCTCGTGTTCGAGAAGCCCTCGACCCGCACCCGCGTCACCTTTGAGACCGGGGTGGTGGAGCTCGGCGGCCATCCCCTCGTGCTGCATGCCGACGAGCTCCAGCTCTCCCGCGGAGAGACCCCGCGCGACACCGCCCTCGTCCTTTCGCGCCACGTCCATGCCATCGGCCTGCGCACCGGCGCCGACGCGGTGCTCGAGGAGCTCGCTTCCCACGCCGAGGTACCGGTGTTCAACATGCTCAGCCCCGGCCACCATCCCTGCCAGGCGCTGGCCGACCTGCTCACGCTGCGCGAGTCCTTCGGCCGCCTCGAAGGCCTCCGCGTGGCCTACGTCGGCGACGGGAACAACGTCGCGCGCTCGCTGGCGTCGCTTGGAGTCCTCGCGGGAGTGGATGTGCGCGTCGCCTCCCCGCCGGGCTACGAGCTCGAGCCGATCGCCGGCGCCCGGCTCAGCAACGATCCCCGCGAGGCGGTCGAGGGCGCCCAGGCGGTCTACGCCGACGTGTGGGTGAGCATGGGCGACGAGGCCACCGCCGAGGCCCGCCGCAGCGCGCTTGAGCCCTACCGGCTCGATGGCCCGCTGCTCGACGCTGCGGCGCCCGAGGCGATCGCCCTGCACTGCCTTCCCGCCCACGCCGGCGAGGAGATCACCGCCGATGTCCTCTACGGATCGCGCCAGCGCATCTGGGACCAGGCCGAGAACCGTCGCCACGCGCAAAAGGCGCTGCTCGAGCTGCTGGTCGCCTGAGCGCAGCCACGATCCGATAGCCTCGCCTCGCCGTCTGAACCGAGGGGAGAGCGAGATGCCGCAGCCCAAGTCCCAGTCGGGCGCCAGCCGCTCGACGGTCGAGAAGCGCAGCGCCGCCGCGAAGAAGGGGGCCGCGACCAAGCGCAGCGCAGCCGCCAAGCGCAGTGCCGCAGCAAAGCGGGGAGCAGCGAAGCGCAAGGCCGCCCAGGGCGCGGACGCGAGCGACGACGCATTGCGGGCGAACCTGCAGGCCTTCCGCGATGCGTTCGCCAGCTCGGTTGCGTCGATGAATCTCTTGATGGTCTCCCGCGACCGCGTGCAGGAGGTGCTCGACGATGCGGTTTCACGGGGGCAGGTCACCCGCGCGGACGCGAACGAGCTCGTAGCCGACCTCGTGCGCCGGGGGCGCAAGCAGACCGAGGATCTCATGCAGGACTTCGATCAGCTGCTCGGCCGCGGACGCGGGGCCTCGACGGACGTGCGCCGGCAGGCCCGCAGCGCGACGGCTCGAGCCCGCCGCCTGCCCGCGGTCGACCGTGCACTACGCGAGGTCGATCGCACTCGTCGAGCCGCCGGCCTGCCGCCGACATTCCCGATCCTGGCCTTCGACGACCTCACCGCCGCTCAGGTCGGCGATCGCCTGGGCGACCTCAGCCCCCCCGAGCTGCGCAAGGTCCGCGACTACGAGCGGCGCAACGCCAACCGCAAGTCGGTGCTCAGCGCGCTCGAGCGCGCGCTCGAGCGCTAGCGTCGGGCTACGCCGCCACCAGGCCCACGTCCGCGACCATCGTCGAGAAGTCGAGCTCACCGCCGGTGAGCTGATCGACCAGCTCGTCCGCGTCGAGTCGCTGCCCCTGGCGCCAGTGTGAGCGCAGGAGCTCGCCGGCCGCGGGCTCATCGAACCAGGCGGGGCCGAAGCGCGAGCGCAGCGCCGTCCGCACGTGTGTCTCGAGCGTCCACGCGCGCAGGTAGTTGGCGGAGTAGAAGCCCCGGTCGAGGTCGGCGAGGAAGGTGGCGCGCGGCCACGACAATCCGACGGCGGCGGAGAGGTGAGCGGCATAGGAGTCGGCCTGCACGGACGGCGGAAGCGCGACGTCGCCGTGCAGCTCGAGCTCGTAGGCGAACTTGGCCGCATAGCGCCGGAGGAGGACCATGCGCTGCGCGCGCAGGTGAGCCGCCAAGCCCTCGCCGTCCACTCCGAGCCGGCGCCGCAGCCACTCCGGATTCTCCAGGAGGCGGTCGAACAGGAACGCGAAGCCCTCCGTCACCGAGTTGTCGCCGAGATGGCGGAACTCGAAGGGGAGGTCCGGGGCCACCCACGCGTAGTGCTGGGTGTGGCCACCCTCGTGGAAGAGCGCCACGTAGTCGTCACGGCCCCCCAGCCGGGGCACGACGAGATACACTTCGTCGGGCACGCGTACCGGCGCACAGAACGCCCGCGGTGACTTCGTGGCCCGGCGCTCGAGGTCGAGGATCACGTTGCGTTGGGCATCGAGGTGGATCCCGAGTCCAGCCATGGTCTCGCGAAAGCTCGCCACCAGCCGATGTGCCGGAAACACGGCATCGGCTTGGGCCAGGCGAAAGAACCGGGGCAGGTCGGACCGCCGTGCCTCATTCAGGCCGACGTCACACGTGAAACGCAGCGCCGGGTCGACGACGGCGGGATAGGAGCGCTCGGTGGCCGCCAGGAACGCAGCGGTCTGGCGCTGCAGAGCGCTGAAGTCGATCGCCTTGACGTCTTCCCACAGGGCCCGGTATGAGGCCCATCCAAGTTCACGCGCAACCGAGTGGGTGAGCTCGAGCGCCTCCGTGTGCAGCGGATTGAGGTGCTCCTCGACCGCGTGCAGCCGCGCCGCCTCGAGCCGCGCACGCCGTGCTCCATCGGGCTCGTTGGCCTGCAGGATCAAGGACTCGCGAAAGCCGACGCCCTCGTGGTCGACGTCGAGGCGCAATCGAGCCTCGCGGCGCGCGAGCTCGGCGTCCAGCGACCTCGTGGCTTGACCCAGGTGACCCTCCAGGCAGAACTCGAGTAGGCAGCGATGCCGCCGGGCCTGCTCTCCGCCGAGCCCCTCGGCGCGAGCGTCTTCGTGCGCGTGGCGCAGCTCCTCGACGAAGCTGCGTGCGAACAGCCCGTCGTGGCGTTCGTAGACGGCCTCGATCTCCAGCTCGTCCGTGTGCCCGGCGTAGTGGCGGTAGTACTCAAGGCCGAGCTCGCCCACGAACGCCTCCGCCCCGGCACGGTAGGCCTGGAAGTCCATGCGGCTGCCATGCTAGAACCGATGGAACCCGCCCCGACCTCCACCCGGCCACGCCGCGGCGACGAGCTCGAGCTGCGCGTCGACTCGCTGGCCTTCGGCGGCGCCGGCGTGGCCCGGCTCGACGGGTACGTGGTCTTCGTGGCCGAGGCCATGCCCGGGGACCGCGTGCGGGCGCTCGTCACCAAGTCAAAGCGCGCGTACGCCGAGGGCCGGACGATCGAGGTGCTCGAACCGGGACCGGATCGCATCGCGCCGCGCGCCCA
>JBBSIW010000243.1:0-4407 GCA_038231895.1 Solirubrobacterales bacterium
CGCTCGCAGCCCACCCGGATCGGTCGTGACCTCGAGGGCCTGGTCGACGCCTGCTTTGCCGCCGCGGCGTTGCGGGGAGCGCTGCGGTGCGAGCTTGTGGCGCCGGCCGTCGTCGCTGCCGAGCTGGCGCGGCTGGCCGCTGGGTTCGGCTACGCGCTCTACGTCTACTTCGGGCAGGTCAGTGCACCGGATGCACGCGTCATCCGGGCAGGAAGGGTGACGACCCCGGTGCGAGCGGCGGGATTGGTGGCGGCGGGGCTCCGGCGCCGGCGGCTGGCTGACGTGCTGCTGGGGGTCGGGGCCGGGTGGAGCGTGGTCGCCGTGGTGCGGGCATTGCTTCGCGCCTCCCCCGAATGCGCCACGTTAGATTCCACCGTCTAACGCCTTCCGAAGGCAGCGCTGAGAACCCAGCGTTTCCGGATGGTCGGCGCCCAGGATGCGCGTCTGCCCGTCGAGGGCGGCGCCCAGTGCGTCGATCGCCCGCGACAGATCCCCCGCCGCGCGCAGCGAGTCACCGAGCGAATGTCGAGAGCGCAGCGTCTGCGGGTGGTCGCCTCCCAGGGTCCGTAGCTGAGCATCGGCGGTGGCCTCGAGCTCCTCGATCGCGCGCATGTACTTGCCTGCCTTGTGCAGCGACGTGCCAAGCGAGTAGCGGACGTCGAGCGTGTCCGGGTGCTCGGCACCGAGGGCCCCCGTCCTAGCATCGACGGTGGCGCTGAGCTCCTCGATCGCGCGTGTGACATCGCCCGCCTTGTTCAGTGAGATGCCAAGCAGCTGGCGTGAGATCAGGGTCTCGGGATGATCGGCCCCGAGAACCCGTCTTTGACCGTCGAGGGTGGCGGCGAGCTCCGCGATCGATCGTGGCAAGTCGCCCGCCTCATACAGCGAGGTGCCCAGCGACTGGCGGGCAGCCAGGGTGCTTGGATGATCGGCGCCGAGTGTCCGCGTCTGGTCCTCAACGGTGGCGACGGCCTCCTCGATTGGACTAGGCAAAGGGTCCGCGTCGGGCAGCGACGTGCCAGATGAGTCTCGGGGCATCAGAGTGTCTGGATCCTTGTCACGGAGACGCGATTCTTTGCATTGACCATAGTGTTGAGCGGTGACACTGCATGAGAGGTTGTGGCACGGTGCTCGTGCGGGCTGTCCCTCGGTTGGCCTGCGCAGCGACGCAGGCGCATTGTCACCGGGTGATGCGAGGCTGAGCGCCGTTGGCCGCGATGACGTGCTCACGATGCGGCAGGATCGGCCGCTCGCCGGATCGGCCGCGGCAAGCCAAGGAGAGCACTCGCCCGCTATGTGACGTCTCGTCGGCCCGAGCGCGGCTCCTCCTCGCGCCACGGCCCGGCCGGCACCACCAACGGCTCGGCGGGAGCCTCGATGACCCTCTCCTCCTCGATGTCGAGCTCGGGCGGCTCCATGCCGTCGCACACGAGCCGGAATGCGCCCGTGCCGAGCTTTGGGTCGGCCTCGAGGGTCAGGCCGGCGATGAGGTCTCCCTCCTCCCAGCCCATCCGCTCGATCTCGAAGGGGTTCATCCGCACCGTGTGAGGGGGAAACGGACAGTGGCGGTTGTGGTCGGACTTCGCCTTGGTGATGGCCTCGAAGTTCTTCGCCACGGCGCGCATCACCATCAGTGTGCCACGCGCGTCCGGCGGGGGCGAACGGTGACGGCGGAGATCATGGGCCAGGTGGGCGTAGCCTGTCCTGGATGCCGGCTTCCCATGGGATCCTCGCTCGCGGGCCGTGGACTCCCGACCAGGTACAGGCACGATGGCGCGAGGACCACTTCGAGCCGCCGTCCGAGGCCAGCGACGCTGCCGATGAGGCGATCGCGGCGCTGCGGGAGCGCGGCTCGCCCAGCCATGACGGCGTCAGCGCGCGGCTCTCGGGCTTCGATGCGGCCCGGGACCAGCTTTCCCTCGAGCTTCAGCCCATGCGGTGGGCGCTGCGACTGGGCGAGTATGCAGAGCAGGCGCTGGCCGCGCTGTGCGTGACCCGCGCGGCCGATGGGCGCTGGCTCGCGGGGCGCCGTGCTCCCTGGGTGGCGAGCTGGGCGGGCCGATGGGCGCTCGGGGCCGGCGGTGCGGTCGAGATGGGGGAGAACCCTGCGCACACCCTCGCCCGCGAGCTCGAGGAGGAGTGGTCGGTCGTGCCCGAGCGCCTGTCGGTGGAGGCGCTCGTACGCATCCCGACGAGCCTCATCCTGTTCGTCGGGATGGCGTGGCTGGCCGACGGGTCCGACATCGTGTCCGATGAGGAGCACGACGCGCACGCGTGGTGGCCCGCGGACATCGACCGCTGGCCGCCAGAAGCGGATGAGCCGCTCCGGCTGATGGCGCATCTCCTGGTCGAGGCGTAGCGAGCGCCACACTGTCGCGGTGGCGCTCTTCGACCTTCTCCGGGCCCTGTCGTTCGCCAACTCGACGGTGTTCACGCTGCTGCTCGTGTTCTGGCTCGCGCCGGGCTGGCAGACGGAGACGACCATCTGTGGCTGGGGGCACGGCTGCCTTTGGATCGGGCTCTCACTGCTCTCGCTCGCCGCCGTGCGGCGCCGCGTGATCCCGTTCTGGCTCGCCGTCGTGGTGACGGTGATCGGCGGAGTCGGTCCCTACGCGGGGACGGCGGGCTTCGTGATCGAGAGCACTCGGCGGCGCGAGAAGGCGGTTGCATAGGGGCGAAGCGGGCGCTGGCCAGGGCTCCAACGTGGGTGTGCGGCTGGTCTGCGACCCGAGGTCCCAGTGTCTGCCGCTCCGTGCCCCGGTCGGGCGCAAGCGGCCTCGCGCGCGGGTCTGACAGCCCCGCTAGTCTCTCTTGGAGATGGCGGTGAACATGACGGTTGCAGTCACGATGCCTCAAATGGGCGACTCGGTGACCGAGGGCACCGTCCTCGAGTGGCACAAGCAGCAGGGCGACGCCATCGAGGCCGACGAGACGCTGCTCGAGATCTCCACCGACAAGGTGGACGCCGACGTGCCAGCACCGGTGACGGGCACCGTGGTGAAGATCCACGCGGAGGAGGGGGACACGGTCGCGGTCGGTGAGCTGCTGGCCGAGATCGCCACCCAGGACGACCCCCCCGAGACGATGAGCGAGACCGCCGGCGAGGGAGACGTGGCGCCGGGGACGCCGGCCGCCGCGGCCGCGGCCGAGAGCGAGGCCGACCAGGTGGAGGCGCAGGGCAACGGCGCCGGTCTCTCGAGCCAGGCCGACGGCCACGGAAAAGGCGCCACGGAGATGGCGGCGCCGGCGGCGCCTCCGGCTGAGCCCACGAAGCCCGAGCTGCCCGACGAGGCGCCGGTCTCGCCCGTCTCGCCGGTCGCTCGTCGCGCAGCCGCCGTCGAGGGCGTGGATCTGGGGCGGGTCCAGGGTTCCGGTCCGGGCGGACGGGTGACCAAGGCCGACGTGCTCGCCGCGTCGGGCAACGGGGCTGCCAGCGACACGGCACCTGGCGCACCCGCGCAGGTCGCGTCAGAGGCGCAGCCCATCAAGGGAGCCGCGGCGATGCTCGCTCGCGCCATGGACGAGAGCCGCTCGATCCCCACTGCCACGTCGTTTCGCACCATCCCCGTCAGGACGATGGACGCCCGGCGCCGGGAGCTCAAGGCGGCGGGGCAGCGGGTCTCCTTCACCCACCTCATCGCCTACGCCATCGCGCGGCTCGCCACGCATGACATGCCGGTGATGGCGCAGCACTTCGACGCGGTTGACGGCGCACCCCGGCGCGTGGACGACGGCGCGGTCAATCTCGGCATCGCCGTCGACGTCGAGAAGCGCGACGGCAGCCGCACGCTGATGGTCCCGGTCATCCGCGATGCGGGCAGGCGCCCCTTCGCGGACTTCCTGGCGGCGTTCGACGAGCTGATCGCCAAGGCGCGGGACAACCGCCTCACCGCCGACGACCTCGTCGGCGCCAACATGTCGCTCACGAACCCGGGAGGCCTTGGCACCGTCGCCTCGGTGCCCCGACTGATGACCGGCCAGGGGACGATCGTGGCCACCGGCTCGATCGGGTACCCCGTGGGCCTCGGACACGTCGGCGACATGATCGGGGCCGAGAAGGTCATGACGGCCACCTCCACCTATGACCATCGAATCATCCAGGGCGCGGAGTCCGGCCGGTTCCTCCAGCGGATCGAGGCCCTGCTCAACGGCGAGGAGGGGTTCTACGAGCGCGTCTTCGGCGATCTCGGGGTCGCACTCGGCCCACCGCCCGCCCCGCCGGCGCCCGCCGCCGCTGCCGCCAAGGCGCGCGAGGCCGCGCCAATTGCGCCCGCGGCCGAGCCCGACGAGGCACTGCTCCAGGCCGTGCAGGCAGCCACGTCGCTGCTCAAGGCGCACCGCACGCACGGGCACCTCGCCGCGAAGCTCGATCCGCTCGGCGCGGAGCCCGCCGGCGACCCGGCGCTC
>JBBSIW010000244.1:0-4389 GCA_038231895.1 Solirubrobacterales bacterium
GCGCACCGTCGGGGTCGACTTCGAGGGCAAGCACCGGCACACCGGCGGCGACGATCCCAAGTGGGTCGAGCGCAACGCGAAGCTGCGGACGGCTCGAAAGGTTTTGTTCGCGGGCGGGCTGGTGCCGATCCTCCAGTGCCATCTTCTCGCCAGGTCCGATATGCCGACCTACCTCGAGCAGCAACTATCGAGTCCTCCGACAGATCGCCTAGCGGCCGCCTTCGAGCACTACGGGGCGATAGACGAAGGCGTGCGGTTCTTCGGCGCGTACGACCGTTGGATGGGGCTGATGAGAGACAGCCAGCTCAGGGCAGAGCTCGGGGCTCTGCGCTTCAAGGGGCGCGAGGCCTCCCAATTGTTCGCCGAGATCCGTGAGATCGGGGAGGTCCTGGACCAGAGCCTGATTGCCCTCCTCTTCGACACGCCGCTCAGTCAGGTCGCCCGGAAGTACGCCGTGCTCTAGTGCGACCTGGACCTCGTTGACTCGCCGAACCGGAGGCCGCGTGATCGGCAGAGACTCGCCAACATTTTCGCCAACATCCGGCCGTCAAACAGGGTCTCAGCCGGTCCTACGCAGTCCCGCCGAGACGACTAGGAACGTGCCGATTACCAGGGAAACGTTCTAATTCCGGCCGGACTCCCGAAGCCCCCGAAACACCCCCGGAATCACTCGTAATGAAGGGGTCCCCGGTTCGAGTCCGGGCGTCGGCTCTAAAAAAACCCCGGTAATGAGCAGTTTGCGGCTCTTGCTCGCTCTGCGCCCACCCCGACTCGCCAACATCAGCGCTGGCTGCTGCCGCGGCCCAGGCGTTCGCTGCGACTCTCGGCGACGCTCGTCAGATTCAGGCGTCCGGCGACGGGTCCTGCTTGACCGGGTTACGGTCGAGCCGTCCTCCTAACCTGAGGAGCGCGCTGACATAGCTGGCTCATCTGGCGACAAGGTTTCCCGCGGGGGGCCGGAACGGCGCCACGGCTGGCCAGTTGTAGATTCGCGGGATCGAGTCGCCGCCGCCCCTGGATCGCAGGCCGATAGTTGAGCCACGGACCGTCTATCGGTTCGTCCGTCTGACGAGCATCGATGACCCTGCGCTGGTGACCGACTTCAGGTCGGATCGCGACTCGGGGAAGTCGCCGTTCAGACGTGAGAAGGCGTACCCCGAGTTGCGCGACGGCATGTCTGTTTTCGGGTCTCTCGAAGCTGCGAGGGCGCAATGGCAGACGGTCTACGACGCGGCCACCGCGAGAGGCCAGGAAGTTCGGATGGGGAATTACGTGGCCGAGGTCGAGCTGCGCGCCGATCAGGGCTATTCATTGGAGGATCTCGGCGAGCCAGACGAACATCTGACGATCTGGGGCGAGCCGAGGCGCCTCGCAGGAGCAGTTTGCCGAATTTACCCAGCAGCAACGAGGAAGGAATAGGCTGCGTCTATGCGCTACGCGATTGTGGATCTTGATGGGGCATCCAGGGATTACTTCGACACGCTTGATGCCGTCGCAAGCGCCTTGCGCGAGGCTGAGCGAGACGTGTCGGGCGCTGCGGCCGAGCTGTACGTCGTCGCCTACGACGACGGTGGCGCCCGCTTGGCAGATCCCGTACGTGGGGATGAGTGGTTGTACAGGGGCCGGATCAAGACGGCCAACGCCTGACCCGGTCAGGCCGAGTCGATCGCGTAGCGCATGGCTCGGTAGGTCTTTGCGCGCTTGGCGAACATGCGGCGCAGTACGGGTACGTTGGCATCGACGTAGTCGTAGATGCGAGCTTCGGCCTTCTCCGGGTGCGGCCGGTGGAGCCTGCCGGCGTATTGGACGACGGTGCCCTTCCATGCGATCGGCATGGCGAGGAGGAGCGTGTCGAGACGGGGGTCGTCGAAGCTCTCGCCGATGAATCGCCCGGTCGCGAGCACCAGTCGCGGCTCGTCGCCAGCGAGCTGCCCCAGGCGGGCAAGCGCGTCGCGACGGCGGCGCGGCGTGACCTCGCCGTGGAGCGCGACGAGCTTAGGGACGTGCTCGCTCAGGCGTTCGACGAGGCGGTCGAGATGGTCGCGGCGCTCTGTGAGGACGATTGGAGCACGACCCTCCTTGAGTAGCGCGAGCGTGTCAGCCGCGATCAATTCGAGCCGCGGCTCGTCGGTGGCGAGGGCGGAGTAAATCTCCTGAATGCCCGGGTCCGGCGGCAGCACGTCTGGGTCGAAGGCGGTATCGCGGCGGATCACGCGCAGCGCGAGCGTGTCGGGCGCCGGCGTGTCCATCGTGTGGCGGATTGGGCCGCACTGCATGGCGATGATCGGCTGATGGCCGTCGCGTCGATACGGCGTCGCGGTCAGTCCGGTGATGTAGCGCGCGGGACATGAGCCGAGCAGACGCTCAATCGAGACGGCCGCGACGTGATGGCACTCGTCGACGATGACGTGCCCGTACTGCTCCAGCGTTGTTGTGTCGGGGGCGGCGCGGGCGAGGCCCTGCACCGTGGCGACATCGATCAGGCCGGATGGTTTGCTCTGGCTGCCACCGATGGTGCCCACGGCTTGGGGATCGACGTCCAGAAATTCGCTCAAGCGTGCCAGCCATTGTTCGACCAACGGCTTACGGTGAACGAGGATGAGCGTCGAACGCCCGCGGGCGCCGATCAGGCTGACGCCAATCACAGTCTTGCCTGTCCCCGGTGGCGCGCACAGCACCCCGGTGTCGTGGGCAGCTACGTCGGCAACCGCCTGCTCCTGCGCTTTTGTCAGCACGCCGGTGAACTTGGCGTCGAGTGGCTTGCCGCCCGAGCGCTCGTCGGTTACCGACAGCTCGATCCCCAGCTCGCTCAGGAGCGACCGGACGTTCTCGAGGCAGCCGCGGGGCAGCGCGACGTGCCGCGGGAGCTCCTCGAAGCAGGCGATCACGCGTGGCGTCAAGCCTGTAGACAGTCGCATCGCCTGGCGCTCTGAGAACACGGGGTTGGCGAACACCGCCAGGCGCCGGAGAGCGTCGAGCAGTGGGGCCGGCAGCCCATCGCGCTCGACGTAGACGCGCTGGGCGAGCGTGGCCGACACAGCTGTCGGCAGATCCGCTACGGCGAGCCGGTCCCGCAGTGGCCTGGTCGGGCGCCAGGGTGTGCGCCTCTCGCGTTCGGAGTCGACGATCCCGAGACCGTTCTCGGCGCTTCGCAGCTCGGCGAGGACTTTGGCCAAGCGCTCACCTGAGATCCGCGGGACCGAAGCGAGAAAGGACCACTGGTCCCGGTACGGGACCAGATCCTCGTCCACGAACAGGGTGTTCTCGTGCGCGCGTGCGGACCGTTGCAACGGCAGCGCGATGAGGTTGCCAAAGCCACCGGCTGGGAGCGTGTTCTGACTCGGGAAGAGTCGGTCGTAGGAGTCCATGCGCAGCGACGAACAAAGCGCCATCGCACGGGTAAGCAGGACTTCGCCGAGCGCACGCGCCGTCGCCGCCGGGACCGGCGACGCGAAGAAGAACCAGAGATGTGCGCCCGCGCCGGACCGAGAGCGCTCGACGGCCGGCGCGAGCCCGAGGTCCCCCGATGCTTGCCTCAGCGCTGCGACATCGTCCGGCCAAGTGTCCCCGTCGAGGTCGATCGCCAGCAGCCAACAGTTCCCATCAGCGAGGAGCGGATAGATCCCCATGACGTGCCGACCCTGGAGATGCGCGAGCAGCTCCGCCGCGCCCGGGGTTACGAAGGCTTGGTTCGGGCACGCACCGCAGCGGACACGCGGCTTCTCGCAGATGCCGCGCTTCCACTCGTTTGCGCACCGCGGCGCGTAGCCGGCGCGGTGCTTGGCTGCGTTCTCCCAGCGAACCGCGAACACGTCGTCCCGCCCGCAAAACCAACGATCGGAACAGCTCGACCTTGCGTGCCGCCGGCCAGTCGGCAGGCGGGGCGTCTGCGACCACGGCCGCTTGGGTATCGTCACCTCGCTGCTGGCGCAGAACCGTGAGGCGTCCGGCCACCGCGGTGCGGCGCTTGGCGAGCTCCGCAAGCTCCGCCTCAGCAGCAGCGATCGAATCATCCAGGTCCGGGACGGCCACGGCTCGCATTCTGAAACCCCGACCGGCGCGAACGTGTCCGCGGATGGCACGGCCGTAGACTGAGGCCCCTACACCACCCGCCCCCTCGTGGGCCGGGTTTCTTTTGGCCCGTGGCCGACGGTCGTGGGCAGCACCGGAGTGACGCGGTGGAGCATGTCCCCGTGCAGGGGGATCCAGATTATGAGGACGCCTCCGGTCGTTCCATCGATCGTGATCGCCCCTCTCTGCCAAGCTCGACTGAGACAGCTTCCCCCGTTGGATTAATGAGCCTGAGGGCGAGAACTGGAGTACAGGGATGTTGGACTCATCGAAGCTTGGGAGGGACCCGGAGATCGCCCGCCGAGTTGCGCAGGGAGC
>JBBSIW010000245.1:0-4363 GCA_038231895.1 Solirubrobacterales bacterium
CACTCGAAGGCGCGGCAGTGGCGCTCGTAGGCGGCGATGACCGAGTCGCCGTAGTTCCAGTACAGGCGCGGCTCGGGATTGAGCCAGAACGTGCGCCCGGCGCGCTGCGCCACCGCGGCGAACACGTCGGCGCGCGGATCGCGGCCGTTGGTGCGGGCGTCGCCGAGCACGATGACCGTCGCGCGAGGATGCAGATCATCCTCCACTTGGGACAGGAACTCGGTCCACACCCGCCCGTAGTCGGTGTAGCCCGAGACATCGGCCACCCCGGCGTCGCGCGCGATGGCCTGCGACACGGCCGGAAAGCTTCGCTCGCGCTCGAAGACCTCCGTGACCTCGGAGATGCGCTCGATGAACACGAACGAGCGCAGCTTGCGAAACGAGTCGTGCAGGGCGTGCAGCACGGAGAGGAAGAACACCGACGCGGAGGTCACGCTGGTGGAGACGTCGCAGAGCACGTAGATCTCGGGACGCCGCGGTCGTCGCGGACGGTACTTGAGCACGATCGGCACACCGCCGGTCTGCAATGACGCCCGCATCGTGCGGCGGAAGTCCACGTGGGCGCGGCGCTTGCGCCCCCGGGCCTCGTGACCCTGCGTGGCCAAGCGACGCTTGAGCTGGGCGACGATGCGGTGCACCGCGGCCAGGTCCTGCAGCGGACCACTCGGCAGTGCACGGTCGAGCTCGCTGAGCGGGCGGGAGGGTGGAAGGAGCTGGGTGCGCTCGATCGTCGAGCGCTCGAGCTCCCGGCGCAGGTGGGCCTCGAATGCGCGCAGCGCCTCGCGCGGGATGCCGTCCCGTCGCGGATCGTCGCTGGGCAGCTCGGGCTGAGGCTCGGAGCGCAGGTCCAGCGCGCGCCGAATGCGCTGCACGTCGACGCCGATGACTCCGGATCCCTCGCCCTGACGGGCGAACGCCGCCAGCGCGAGCCGAGCCAGATCGCGCATCGACGCCTGCGAGCCCTCGCGCAAGGCCACGGCGATGTGCGCTCGCAGTGCCCCGAGGTCGATCTGCTGGGCGAGCTGACCGCTGTGCTCGTCGCCGCCTCCCTGCTCACGGATGCCGTGGTGCAGCGCCTCACCCTCGGTGGCGCGGAAGAAGAACCGCTCGAACACGAGCTCGAAGATCCGCCGATCCTCCTGCGACTTGGCCAGCGTCGCCGCCAGGGCTTCGCGCACGTCGTCGCGGTGGGTCCAGGGGATCTCGGTCAGGGCGGCGAAGGCGTCGAGCAGCTCGGAGGTCCCGACCGCCACACCCTCGTCGCGGAGCTCCTCGGCGAGCTCGAGCAGGCGTGGGGCCAGCCCCGGGCGTCGGCCGTCAGCCGGCGCCGGGAGCTCCGAAGGCGGCATCCGTGAGCTCGGCGAGCTCGAAGCCCACGCGCTCGGCGACCGTGTCCATGTCCGTCCGGTGCTTGACGATGACGCTCATCGTCTCGCGGAAGGTCTTGGCATCGATGTCATCGGCCCCGAGCAGCAGCAGCGCGCGCGCCCAGTCGATCGACTCCGCGATCGAGGGCGGCTTCTTCAGGTCCAGGGCGCGTACCTGGGCGACGAGCTCAACGAGCTTGCGGGCGACCGTCGTGGCCAGCTCGGGGGAGTGGAGGCGGACGATCTCGAGCTCATGCTCGAGCTCGGGGTAGTCGAGCCACAGGTACAGGCAGCGCCGCTTGAGCGCCTCGGTGAGCTCGCGTGAGTTGTTGGAGGTCAGGATCACGACCGGCGTGGTGCGGGCCTCGATGCGCCCCAGCTCGGGAATGGAGATCTGAAACTCCGAGAGCAGCTCGAGCAACATCGCCTCGAACTCCTGGTCGGTCTTGTCGATCTCATCGATGAGGAGCACGACGGGATCGGTGGCGGCGATCGCCGTCATGAGCGGACGCGCCAGCAGGAACTCCTCGGAGAAGATGTCGTCCTGTACCGCATCCCAGCCCGCCTGGCCACCTACGTCGGCGCCCGATCCAGTCTGGATGCGCAGCAGCTGCTTGCGGTAGTTCCACTCGTACAGCGCCTTGGCCTCGTCGAGGCCCTCATAGCACTGGAGGCGCACCAACGTCCGCTCCAGATAGCGGGCAAGGGCCTTGGCCAACTCGGTCTTGCCCACGCCGGCCGGCCCTTCGACGAGCACCGGCTTGCCCAGCTTGACGGCGAGGTAGGCGACGAGCGCTGTGGACTCGCTCGCGAGGTAGCCCGCCGCGCCCAGCCCGTCGGCGATGTCGCTGACCGACCGCGGCTGCACGGTCATGCCGGAGGTCGAGTGCCCGGCTCGTCGACCAGCGGGCGCGTCTGGACCGTGCCGGGTGGGGGGGCGGGAACGCCGCCCTCCGCCGGGGGCTGCTCGAGCGGCGGCTCCGGGCGCTGCATGGACCGGATCCGCGTGCCGGCATAGGCCAGGACCACAGCGAGGCCAAGTGCGACGAAGATGCCCCACTGCAGGCCGACAGCCACACCGCGACCGACGTCGGGACGGTCGAAGAAGCGCCACACGATGAGGAAGGCCGCCCACACTCCGGCGGCGACGATCACGCCACCGTCGCCCCCGGGCAGATGGAAGGCACGTTCCTCGGCCCTTGCGAACAGGAGCAGGAGCACGCCGGCTGCCACCAAGAGCACCGCGCCCTCCATCCACCCGAGGGTCCACAGGGCGTTGTGGTGGCTCGTGCTCGATGACGCCGTGGTGGAGTACCAGGGGAGCACGAGGGCGATGAACAAGCCGAGCGCGGCCAGCGCGGCCATGCGCTGATCTGCGTGCAGCGCGCGCCAAGCGCGGTGCAGACGCTGAGCGGCTGCAGCTACCGCGTGGCCCCGTCCGGCGGGCGGCCGTTGCGCGTTCACGTCGGCACCCCACCGGCCGTGCGCAGGCGATCTACCAGCACGGCTCCGTCGGCGCGCGAGACGGGACGGACCTGCCCCTGGAAGGCCAGCGTCCAGTGCTCGCGCGGCCATTTGCGCATGTGCTCGAGATCGTCGACCAGCGCCTCGGCGTCCACCCAGTCAGGCTCCTCGAGCACGAGCTCGGGCTGGGTGGGAAACCGCCACGGGTACGGGTCGGGCTTGCTGGGCTTGCCGGGCCACACCGGCGTGCGGTCCTCGAACAGCGGGCCCACCACTCGGATGGAGCCAGCGAAGGCCTTGGCCTTCGTCACGTAGAGCACGATGCGGTCGCCGGGCGCGATTTGCTCCGCCTGGAGCCGCCGGCGCTCCTTGAGCCCGATGAGATGAAACTGCTGCTCGCGCGTGGCCGCCAGGTTCTCCGGCGATCCCGTAAGGATCCAGGTCTGGGACGCGCCCACGCCGGCCATTCTAGGCGGGCGCGCCGGGCTCTCAGGTGATCGGGATGTCCTGCACCTCGACGGGCGGGCGCCGGCGGGGCTCGAGGCGCTCGAGGTACCAGTCGATCGCGGCGCGGACGAGCAGCAGCACCTCCCGCAAAAGGTCCGCGAGCTGCTCGGTCAGCTCGCGCGGGACCATTGTGCGCACGAGGTCCAGCAGGGCCACGAGCGCCTGGCGCTCCATCGTGTCCCGCCCGCCCGAGTCGCCGGGCACCGCATAGCCGCTGCGGGGTGGCCCCTCGGCGCGAGCACGCTCCCCTGCCTCGCCCGGGCCCGCCGCGCGCGCGGCTTCGTCGGCGAGCCTCTCGACGGCGTCCTGGGTGGAGCGGATCCGCTCGCGCAGCACGTCCAGGGGGTCGGGATCAGCCGGATCGGCTGCCGTCTGGCGCGGAGGGTCGTTCGGCGCGGTCATCGAGGTTCACCACCAGCGCTCCGTCGGCCAGCCGGGCCTGGGTCGGCTGGTAGGCCGCCAGCGCAGGGGGGAGCATGATAGTTCGCTTCTGGCCGCCGACCCGGACCACCAGCTCGGCACCGATCTTCTTCAGCGAGACGTCTCCCCGCTCGGCGAACGGCAGCTCCAGCCGCACGCTCGCGCTGTGCTCATCGACCGTGAGCTCCTGCGACAGGGACTCGTGGAGCACCGCCGCGGGGCGGCGCTGGTCGAAGCCGGCACGCGCCTCCGCCGCCGCCCACAACCGCCGCCGACGCTCATCAAGCTCGGGGCTCAGCAGCCGGTGTCGCTCGGCAATCGCGGCCTCATCGATCACGCTGACCCGTTCTACATAACGCGGCCCACTCCTGCATTCATAAAGTCGTGAGCCCTTAATCGAAGGAAGAGCGCAGAAATGGGGCCGCTCATCCGCTACCGCATCTCATACCTTCAGGGTATCGATGACTATAGCTTTGTGTACTGGACGGTACCTGTCAGTAAGCGTATGGTTGCCCATCGGTGCCCGGGGGACACCTCGGGCGTGACATGCGAGACGACGGGGTGATCTGGCAGATGAATGGCGGCCGGGTGGCGGGCGAGCGCGC
>JBBSIW010000246.1:0-4362 GCA_038231895.1 Solirubrobacterales bacterium
AGCCCGCTGCCATCCGCCATGCCCGCGCGCCGCGACGCTCGCCTGCGGCTGCGCCTGTGCGACGGCGGCACGACCACGCTGCACGTGGCCACCTACGCAACCGACCTCGTTCGCGTGCGAGTAGCCGCCCTCGCCCACCCGGCGCGGTTGACTCATTGGTGCTCGCACGAGGGGGTCGCCGATGCGATCGTCGAGGGGTTCTTCGTGCGCCCCGGGGGCCTGCCGCTGGGGGAGTTGTGGATCGACGGCCGGCGCCGCAGGTGCGAGCGCTTCGATGCCCCGTGGGGCGACCTTCGCGCCTGCGTCGAGGTCGACGGCGATGCCCTGCGGATCGCCCGCCGGCCGAATCTGCCCCCCGGCGGCGACCTTCTCCAGGCCGGACCGCTGCTCGTCGACCACGGCGTCAACGTCGTGGCGCGGGGCGATGATCCCGAAGGATTCTCCGCCGGCGCCCGACAGTTCGACTCCGACATCACCGCGGGCCGCTACCCGCGAGCGGCGCTTGGCGTCGGACCGGGACGCGTGCTCGCGGTCGCCTGCGACGGGCGCGCATCGGGTGAGGAGGGGCTGTCGCTGGCCGAGCTCGCCGACGCGCTGATCGGGCTCGGAGCCCGCGAGGCCATCAACCTCGACGGCGGCGGATCGACCTCGCTGGTGAGCGACGGCCGCCTGCGCAACCACCCGCGCGAGGAGCATGGGGTCGAGCTGCTGGGCGGGCGCGAGATCTCGACGGCCCTGGTCTTCGAGCCGGCTTGACGGCGGGCCGGCCCCGCCGCGTTGTCAGCGGCATCCTGTTCTTCCCCCGCGGCGGCTCTGCGCACGTCGCCCGTGCCCTGGCCCATGAGCTTCCCCGCCACGGCTGGGATGTCACCCTCGTCTCGGGCTCGCGCAGCGACCTGGGTGACGACGGCGACGCCCGGCGCTTCTACGCCGGGATCGACGTGCGCCCGGTCGACTTCACCCCCGCCCTGCACAGCGCGGGTGATCCCATGGCCTTTGACGCCGCGCCGGGACAGGCGCCGATGCATCCCTCCTTCGAGGACCGCGTGAACGCCGCGGACCGCGTCTTCGCTGCGCTCGACGACGATGCCGCCGAGCGCCAGATCGCCGCGTGGGCCGTGGCGCTGCACGACGCCGGCGCCACCGAGGCGGACGTGCTCCACCTGCACCATCTCACCCCGCTCAACGCTGCCGCAGCGCGCGCTGCTCCCGACGTGCCGGTGGTGGGACATCTGCACGGCACCGAGCTGCTCTTCCTGGAACGGCTGGCCGAGGCTGCGCCGCCCGAGTGGCCGTACGCGCAGCGCTGGGCGGAGCGGATGCGCGCGTGGGCGGCACACTGCAGCGCCCTCGTGGCCACGAGCGTCGAGGGCCTCACCCGAGCGGCTGAGCTGCTCGATGTTGCACCCGACCGGCTGAATCTCGTACCCAACGGGTTCGATGCCGAGTGCTTCTTCCCCGGCGAGGTCGACCGCGTGGCGCACTGGCGAGCGCATCTGGTCGAGCATCCGAAGGGCTGGGGCCCGGGCCGACAGCCGGGGAGCGTCCGCTACGCGGAGGAGGACCTCGCGGCTTTCGCCCAGGGGCCCGTGCTCCTCTACGTGGGACGCTTCACCGAGGTCAAGCGAGTTCCCCTCCTCGTGCGAGCGTACGCCCGCGCGCGGGAGCGCTTTCACGTGCGCGCGCCGCTCGTCCTCGTCGGAGGCCATCCCGGCGAATGGGAGGGCGAGCATCCGCTGGAGACGGTCGAGGGGCTGGGCGTGGCCGACGTGTTTCTCGCGGGCTGGCACAGCCACGACGAGCTGCCGAACTTCCTGCGCGCCGCCGACGTGCTGGTCCTCCCGTCGGTCCGCGAGCAGTTCGGCCAGGTGCTCGTCGAGGCGATGGCGTGCGAACGCCCGACGATCGGGGTCGCGCGGTACGGGCCGGCCGAGATCGTCGAGGACGGCAAGACAGGCCGGCTGGTGGAGCCCGACGACGAGGCCGGCCTGGCCGACGCCATCGTGGAGGCCGTGAACCGGCCCGATGAGCGGGCCCGGCGTGGCCGCCGGGCGGGCGAGGTGGCACGCGAGCGCTACGCGTGGTCGGGTGTGTCCGGACGCATGGCGTCGATCCTGGCCGCGGCGGCGCCTGACTGAGCGCTCAAAGAGCAGCGCAAGACCAGAGCCTCAGACTCATCGGAGGCCGGTAGCCTGAGCTGCGATGGGCACCCGCTGGGACGCGCGTACCTATGATCAGACGAGCGCACCGCAGCAGGCATGGGCCTCCGCGGTCTTGGCACGGCTCGAGGGCATCGCGCCGGACGCGACGGTACTGGACGTCGGCTGTGGCACCGGGCGTGTCACGGAGTCGCTGCTGGCACTCGTGCCACGAGGCCGCGTGGTGGCCATCGACGCGTCGGCGGACATGGTGGCACTCGCGCGTAGGCGGCTCGGCGACCGAGCGGAGGTGTGGTGCCAGGACGTGCTCGACCTCGAGCTCGACGAGCCCGTCGACGCGATCGTCTCGACGGCGACGCTGCACTGGGTCCCCGACCACGATCGCCTCTGGGCGCAGCTGGCCCGGGCGCTGCGGCCAGGCGGCACGCTCGAGGTCCAGTGCGGAGGCGAGGGCAACATCAGCGCCGTGCGCGTAGTCATCGAGACGGTCGCCCGCGACATCGCTCCGGAGCTCGTCGGCTGGTCGCCCTGGGTCTTTGCAGGGCCCCAAGAAACCGAGCGGCGCCTGCGGGAGGCGGGCTTCACCGCCACGCGATGCTCATTGGAGGAGCGTCCGACGGATCCGCAGCACGTGGACGCCTTCGTGCGAACGTCGATCCTCGCAGCGCACCTCGCCCGCCTGCCCGAGGAGCGCCGGGAGCGCTTCGCCGCCGCGGTCGTGGCCGGAGTTCGCCTGCCGCTGGACTACGTGCGCCTCAACGCCTCCGCCGTCCGTGAACCGGCGTGAGAAGTCTCAGCGTGCTACGAGCGCCTGGAGGGCATGGCGGGCGCGGTGACCGCGAGCCAGGGCGGCGCGAGCGGCGTTGGCCCCGCACGCGCCATGCACCCCGCCGCCGGGGTGTGCGGCGGCCGACGCCAGGTAGAGGTTGCGAATAGGGGTCTCGGCCCGGGCAAGCCCCGGCGTGGGACGGAACACGAGCTGCTGGTGGATCTGCGCCGTTCCGCCGTTGAGCGCGCCGGTGGCGAGGTTGGCGTCGCGTGCCTGAAGCCCCGCCGGGGTGAGCAGGTGCCGGCTGCGGATGAGCGAGCGAAACCCGGGCGCGAGCGCCTCGACCTGTGCCTCCATCCGGTCGGCGAAGGCATCCTGCGCCTCGGGGTGCTCGAGCGACCCGGACAGCTCACCGGCCGCGTCGCGCTCGGGCACGCGCGGTAGGTGTGTGTAGGCCCACGCCACCTCGCTGCCCGCGGGCATGCGCGTGACGTCCACCATGCTGTACTGGCCGAAGATCAGGAAGGGACGGTCGGGCAGCTCGCGCATCACCACCTGGTGGGCGTGGCGACTGAGGGCGTCGATGTCGTCGGCCACGTGGACAGTCCCGGCTTCGCGGGCCGCGGCCGCGGCCCAGGGAATCGGGCCGTCGAGTGCCCAGTCGACCTTGAACGTCGCGCTGTCCCACTCGAAGCGGCGCAGGTCGGCCCGCAGGCCATCGGGGAGGTGCTCCGCTCCCACGAGGTCGAGGTAGAGCGCGGGCGCAGACACGTCGGCCAGGACGGCACGACTCGCGGAGATCTCCCCCCCGTCGGCGATGCGCACCCCAACCGCACGGCCGCCGCGCAGGAGGACGTCGCTGACCCGTGCGTCACAGCGCAGTTCGCCTCCGCGCGATCGCAGTCGCCGCACGAGCGCCGCGGTGAGCTGCCCCGCGCCGCCCTCGGGCACTGGATAGCCCAGCTGCTGGCCCAGTGACGAGAGCAGCCAGCCGAACAGCGTGCTGCCCGGCTGCTCGGGGAGGAAGTCGGCGTGCAGCGCGTTGCCGGCCAAGAGGTTCCCGCCGCCGGCGCCCGCGAACTCCTCCTCGGCGAGCCGCCGGACCGGCAGCACGCCGAAGCGCAGGAAGCGTAGGAGCCCGCCGGGGCCGAGCTTGGCAGCCAGTCGAGCCCCCGCCCGGACGGGAGGAAACGGCGTGAGCAGTGCCTGGACGAGCTCCTGGCCGATCTGCTCCCACAGCCCGTAAACGCGCCGCCACGCCGCGCCGTCGCCGGGCGCGTACTCGTCCAACGTCGCGACAGTAGCGTCGAGGTCTGCGAGCACGGCGGCGCAGCGGCCGTCGGGCGTGGGGTGGGCGAACGCCGCGGGCGAGCGCCGCCAGCGCAGTCCGTGGGCCTCTAGGTCAAGCCCCCGCAGGGCGGGCGAGACCGCCGC
>JBBSIW010000247.1:0-4347 GCA_038231895.1 Solirubrobacterales bacterium
GCGGGGTCGCCGGCGCCGCGCAGCAGCCCGATGATGCGCGCGACATAGCCGCGGGTCTCGGGGAAGGGCGGAATGCAGCCGCAGGCAGCCACTGCACCCGGCCCGGCGTTGTAGGCCGCGAGCGCCAGCGGCACCGTGCCAAAGCGGCGCAGCAGGTCGTGCATCAGATGCGCCTGCGCGTCGATCGCGGCGGCCGGGTCGTAGGGGTTTGACAGCCCGTAGGCCGCGGCGGTGCCTGGGGTGAACTGCGCGATGCCTTGCGCCCCGGCGCTCGACTGCGCGAAGGGATTGAAGTTCGACTCCGCATAGAGCTGTGCCGCGAGCAGAGCCGCACCCACGCTCCAGCGCTGAGCCGCCCGCGCGATCATCGGCGCGTAGCGAGCCGGCACGAACGACGGCAGCGTCCGCCGCTCGCCCGACCCGAACCCCACCGACGCGCTTCCCGGATTGAGCGTGTAGCCGAAATGCCACGGCTCCCACGAATAGCGTTGGTGGAAGTTGAAGCGCGTCGCGTTCGCGCTCAGCCAGCCGTAGGCGCCGGGCGGGCCGAGGTCGAGCTCGGTGCCCAGACGATGCAGCGATTGACCGGGAGGCGCGACCCACTTGGGGTCGGGGTGCTGCGCGTAGAGCTTCGCCTGCTCGGCGTCGCTGCGATAGCCGCTGACCACGATCAGCGTGATCCCGGCCGCCCGGGCTGCGGCCGCCATCCGGTCAAATGCGAGCGCCGTGTCCGGACGCATGGGCTTGCCCTGCCGGTGGGCGAGCGGGCCCGAGTAGCCGCCGCCGGCGGCGAAGCCGGTGGCGCCCGCGTCCGGTGCGAGCTCGGCTTCGGCGCGCGCCCGGAGCGCAACAGCGCGGGGCGACCCGTGTGCCGGAACCTTCGCGGGGTCTCGCACCGTCACGGCGATGCGCACGGGCGCAAGCTCGCGCTCGTCCGGGAAGGTGACCTCCACGACATGCGCGCCGTTGCCGGCGGCTGTCTGCAGTGCAGCCGCGCGCCCGAGCGCGAGGTAGGCCGCGCGTTCGAGGTGGCGCGGGTTCGGGCGGCCGGCGATGCGCGGCGGCTCGAACAGCCGATCGTATGCCGCGTACATCGCCCGTGCTCCCGAGAGCGCACCGAGATCCGCCGCACGCTGATCGCGGCCCTGGGCTCCGACGCCACGCGCGACCGCACCGAGCACGAACGCACCTACGAGCACGGCGGCTAGGGCGCCGACGAGGAGGAGCAGGGCCTGTCCACGCTGGTCTGCCCACCTCATCACGCGAGCGCCTCCATTACCGGGGCGACCGCCGGTCGCGCCGCCAGACCCGCGATTCCGGCTGCGGCCAAGGTGCGCCCGCGTGCGCGCGGGGCGACTGGGCAGGTCACCGCGGGCACGCGAAGCGAGGCCAATCCCTCGCAGGCCAGCTCAGCCAGGGCTCGATCGGCGTCGGGACGGTGCACCACGACTACGAGGTCTTGGGCCATGAGCAGCTGATCGAG
The DNA here is from genome assembly GCA_038231895.1 of Solirubrobacterales bacterium. GTDB lineage: Bacteria > Actinomycetota > Thermoleophilia > Solirubrobacterales > Solirubrobacteraceae > JALYZC01. The sequence continues at coordinate 1,484 of JBBSIW010000247.1, forward strand.
CGCCGGCGTGCGCGGGCCGGCCAGGGCAGTCACCGCCGGCACCGCGGAGACTGCCGCAGCGCGCGTGGCCACCGCGAAAGCCGCCTCTGGCTCCTCGGGCAGGCACAGGCGCACGAGCCGCCCACCGGCCTCGGCGTCGAGATCGTGCGCCGCGAGCGCAGCCACCACGCGGCGCGCGCCACGCAGCGCCGGAGCGCTCCAGGTCGGAACCGCGCGCTCGCCCGCCCGCCACAGGCACAGCAATCCACTGCTGGCGTTATGCGTCCGCGCCAATGCCAGTGACAGCAGCGCCCCGGCCGCTAGCGCGTCGACCGGCGAGCAGAGCACGGCGACACTCGGCGCAGGACCCAACCGGGCGACCGGCCGCGCCCGCGGGGCAGGGGTGACGAACAGCGACGATATGCGGGCCAGAAGCTCGTTCACGCGCTTCCCGCATTCGCATCGGCGGTGGTCGCCAACAGGTCGCCGACCGCGGGGAGCAGCGAGCGCGGGCGCAGCCGGACCGTGACCTTGCGGCCGTGGACGCCCACATGGACATCGCGCCCCGTCCACGACGGGATGGACGAGCGCGCCGCGGCCGAGGGATCGTGGTCCTGGAGGATCGCCACCGCGCCCGCCTCCGCCGCTTGGCCGGCGTACTCCGCCGTCGCGCCGGCGATCAGCAGTTGCATGATCACGAGGCCCGCGGCCAAGAGCAGCGGGAGAAGGGCGACGAGCTCGATCGCCGCCTGACCGGCTTGACCCGTGAGGCTCGCACCGCGGCGCACGCTCACCCCGCCTGGGGCTCGAAGCGGGCGCGGGCCCCCACGCTGGTCAAGCGGGCGTGGCCAACGACCGAGGGCACCGCGACCGAGACGGCGACCGATCCGTCCGTGCGGGCGTGCACGCGAAGGCCCGTTTCGAGGCGGTCGGGCAGGACGCCGCGAGCAGCGGCTACCGGGTCGCCCTTCACCGCCTGGGCGCGAGCCGCGGCGCGAGCGGCCGAACCTGCGAGCCACGCCGCCTGCCCGGCCACGGCCAGCTGCCAGAGCAGCAGCGCGAGGACCGCCACGAAGGGCAGGACCGCGACCAGTTCGACCGCCGCCTGCCCGCGCTCCTGCATCGCTGCCCGCATGCCCGCCAGCCTGCGCCACAGCGAGTGACGAGACTAGGCGCTGCGGTGAAGAAACTGCAGCGAAGCCATCACGTCACGCGCGGGCCTGGCCCGGCCTGCGGCCGTCAACAGCCGTCGAAGTCAGTACTCGCGCGCGGAGCGGTACACCGAGAACACCGCGAAGCCGCAGGCGGCCAGCAGTCCCAACCACACGACCGTGCCCGGCCCGCTCGCCCACAACCAGGAGGTGGCGGTCAGCGTGAGGGCCGCCACGCCCGCGGCCACGTAGAGGATCCCCCGTCGACCGTCGCCGAGCGAGTAGAGCGCCACCCGGTGCTCGCGATAGAGGCGAACGGCGAACCAGGCCATGGCGCCGAGGAACGCCAGGCCGAGCAGCCAGGAGAGGAAAGCCACGCCAATGCCGGCCCCGGGGGAGAACGCCACCAGCGCGCCGATCGCGACCACGATGAGGGCGTTGCGGGCGTGCTTCATGACCTCAGCTTAGGTGTTCATCATCCGCCGGCGGCGCCTCGGCGTCCTCGACACCACGCACGTCTTGCGGGCGCAGGGGGGCTCGCCGGCCGGTGTCAGTCTCCAGGACCAGGCAGCCGGCCTCGTCGATGGCTACCGCTTTTCCCTGTAGCCGAGGACCCGTCCCGCCGAGGAGACGCGCGCTGACCCGGCGGCCGATCGTCGAGCACGCGCGCGCGTAGTCCTCGATCAGCGCCTCCGTGCCGCTCTCCCGGCGTGAGTCGATCGCCTCGAGCAGCTCGGCGAGCACTCGGCCTCGCGGGGGCTCGGCCTCCGCCAGCCAGAAGTTCACGACGGCCCACTTGATCTTCCCGGGGCCGAGATGGACCTGCATTCCGACCGCAGCCGTCATCGTCCCGCCACGCCGGACCTCGTCCGGCCAGCTGATCGTCGCGCCCTCGCCGCACACGTCGGCAAGGGCGGCGGTCGCGACGATGTACAGCCAGGCCTCGCGCTGCGGCGTCAGCTCCGGTCGCAGCACGAGGGAGAGCCCCAGCCCGCTCCCCGGCGTCAGCTTCCACGGGCGGTCGGCATGCCCGCGCGGCGAAATCTGGTGGCCCGCCACGACGACGGCTCCATCGGGCGCGTCAGCTTCTGCCCACGCAGCCGCCGTGACGGCGGTGGAGAGCACGACCGGATGGGCCTGAAGCGGCCGACCGGGAATGGCCGCCTCGAGCGCCTCCGCCGTGAGGTCATCGCCCGACTGCACGGCCGCTACCGAGCCTGGACTAGCAGATCAGCTCGCGGCTGTCGGGGGGCGCGCCACCTTCGATCACCGGCGCCGGCGCGGGTTCCTCGCCCTCCACGAAGCCGGCGGTGGCCTCACCCACGGCCTCGGGCGCAAGCCGGTACCCGATGCCGAAGTGGGTGTGGATGTAGCGCCAGCCGGGCGAGGCGCGCTCGAGCTTCTGGCGGAGCTTGCGTACGAACACGTCAACCGAGCGGTCGCCGTGGGCCATCGCGTAGCCCCAGACGCGCTGGTAGATCTCCTCGCGTTGGAGCACCTGCCCGGCGGCGTCGGCGAGCAGGCGGATCAGCTCGAACTCCCGGCGCGTGAGGTCAAGGCTCGTGCCGCCGACGAAGGCCTGGAACTGATCCGCCCGGACCTCGACCTCACCGAGGACCAGAGGCGCCGCGTCCACCCGCGCCTCGGCCCGGCGCCGGCGGCGCACGACGGCCTCTACGCGGGCGATCAGCTCCTCGGGGTGGCAGGGCTTGGTCAGCCAGTCATCGGCGCCCA
>JBBSIW010000248.1:0-4322 GCA_038231895.1 Solirubrobacterales bacterium
CCGATCATCGGCGCCGCCGCGGTGCTCAAGCTCCCAGACCTCTTCGGGCACGACGGGCGCCATATTCGCGGCCCGGCGCTCGTGGGCGCGCTGTGCGCGGCGGTGACCGCCTACCTGTCGGTCAAGTTCCTCCTGCGCTACTTCGAGACCAACCGGCTCACGCCGTTCGCCGCCTACTGCTTCGGGGCTGGAGTGCTGCTCACCGTCGGCTTCGCTCTCAACTGAGCGGCTTGCGCGCGGCTACGCGGCGCGACCGGACTTCGGCCCGGTCTGAAACCAGGCGAAGACCAGCGCGCCGGCGCCCAATGCGAGCGCGGCGATGGCGTGCTTGACGTGCGAGGACGTGGCGTCGTGGCCGGGGAAGAACGACGGCAGCGACTTGGCGGGGTCGACGAAGTAGACGACGGCCACCACGAGCAGCAGCACGCCGAGCACGATGGCCGGAGGGATGAGGTTGCGGTGCTTGGACACGTCCGACAGCCTACGTGACTTGACGATGCTCCACGTCCTCTCGGTCTTTGTCGGCGACGGCGGCGACGGCGGCAATCCCCTCGGCGTGTTCCTTCACGGCGGGGCGGTCCCGGCGAGCGAACGTCAGCCGATCGCCGCCCGGCTCGGGTTCAGCGAGACGGTGTTCGTCGACGATCCGGGCACCGGGGAGCTGGCGATCTACACCCCCGCGACCGAGCTCCCGTTCGCCGGACATCCGCTCGTCGGGGCGGCGTGGCTGCTCGCCCAAGATCGCCCCACGCCTCCGGCCGCGCTCCGTCCGCCTGCCGGCGAGGTCTCCACGCGCCAGGAGGCCGGGCTCACCTTCATCACGGGGCGACCCGAGTGGGCGCCGCCCTTCGAGCTGCTCCAGCACGACTCCGCAGCTGATGTCGATGCGCTTCCCGGCGCCCCGGCGGGACGCGACCTCGCGGGCTGCTGGGCGTGGGAGGACGAGGCGGGCGGGATCCTGCGCGCCCGCGTCTTCGCGGGGCGTCTGGGGGTCGAGGAGGACGAGGCCACCGGCTCGCACGCGCTGCGCCTCGCCGCTGCGCTGGGGCGGGCGCTCGTTATCCACCAGGGCCGGGGCTCGACCATCTGCGCGCGCCCTCTCGATCACGGGAGGGTGGAGATCGGCGGCCGGGTGAACCTGCTCGAGCGCCGGGAGTGGCCGATCGGCTAGCGGGGAGTGGGCGCCGCGATCGGGCCCAGCACGGGCTCGCGGCCGTGCAGCTCGAAGTTGAGGAAGTTGTCGAACAGGGCATGGGCCGGCCCGTGGAAGTCGGCCGATCCGGTCTGGAGCAGCCCGAGCTCGCCGCAGCGCTGGCCAAGCAGCTCGACCTGGTCCTCGGTGTGCGTGGGGTAGAAGACCTCGACCCCGTCCAGTCCCATTGCAACGAACCGCTCCACCGTCGCCAGCACCTGGTCGTCGTCGGTGACGTCCCAGAACGGGTGCGCCCACACCGCCACCCCGCCGGCGTCGTGAATGGCCTCGATCGCCTCGCCCACTGTGGGAGAGGAGCGACCGACGAAGGCTGGCGCCCCGGGCACGAGGTACGCCTCGAAGAACTCACTCGGGCCGGCGTTTCCCTCGGCGGTCAGCCGTTCTGCGTTGTCGGGGTGGTTGAGCACGGCGATAGCGAGGTGCGGACGCCCGACCGGGTCGCCGCTCGCGCGACGTCGATCGATCTCGGAGCGGTCCAGCGCGAGTCCGAGCCCCTCCAGTCGCTCGGCCATGCGCTGCGTCCGCAGCTCGCGGTCGGCACGGAAGGCCTCGAGGCGCCCCCGCAGCGTGGCGTCACGATGGTCGATGCGATAGCCGAGCACATGTATGTCGGCGCCATGGACTCCGGTCAGCGCCGAGAGCTCGACCGCGGGCACGATCTCGATGGCGCGCTCCGACGCTGCCGCGAGCGCGGCGTCGACGCCGTCCACCGTGTCGTGGTCGGTGAGGGCCAGCAGGCGCACTCCCGCCGTGGCCGCTCCGTCCACCACCTCGGCGGGCGACCACTCGCCATCCGAGCACGTGGAGTGGGCTTGGAGATCGAAATCGGGCTGCGCCATCGTGCGAGCGTACCCGCCCGTGCGCCCGCGGCGCGGCTCAGCGGCGGCCGAACAGCCCGCGCCGACGCTTGGGCGCGAACGCGGCCTGGAGCTGCGCTGAGTCAAAGCCGCCGGCCACCTGGCCCTCGGTGGCGAACTGGTAGAGGGCCACACGGAAGATCGCGTTGAGCGTGCCCGCCACGATCATCGCGATCAGGAAGATGACCACCGCGATGGCCAGCAGCGCGGCACCGAGCGCCGGAACGCTCCCCAGCAGCGCAAGGCCGCCCCCGCCGAACACGATCAGGGGGATCAGCGCGATGAGCAGGACCACGCCGCTGACCGACACCGAGCCGACCACGCCCTCGCCCCACCGGTCCTTGAGCACGGACACCGAGCGATGGAAGGCGTCCTTGGGGCGCAGGCCTTCGAGCGCGATCACCGGGACGACGAAGAACGTGGCCGCGCTCCAGGCGAAGTTGAGCAGGCCCGTAAGGATTCGGCCGGGCAGCCCGTCGCCGAGGTAGTTCTCGATCAGGCTGAGCACCAGTCCGACCGTGGCCTGCACGAGGGACCACTGAAGAATGGTGGTCAGCCGCTGGCGGGCGGCGCCGAAGCCATCGCCGAATGAGGTGTCGCGGCCCGCCAAGCTCTGCGCCGCGGCGGCCGCCAGCGCGGTGTTGAAGAACACGGCGATGAAGGTGAGGACGTAGGCGGCGATGACCACCGCGACGATGAGCACCACCTGCGAGCGACCCGAGGAGCTGTAGATCGCCGCCGCCGGCCCGAAGATCACGATCGCGGCGCCCAAGGTGGCGATCCCCGAGATGACCGGAAAGACGATGAGCGAGCGGTCGGCCCGCAGCACGGCAAAGCTGCGCTTGGCCAGCGCCCAGCCACGAGAGATTCGTCCACCTTGCATGTGCTCCGTCCTTTCCACTCGCTTACGACCGAAGGTACCACCGGCCGCACTCACCAAACAGTGTCGGCAGCGTTATGGCGAGCTTGAGGCGGTGAGGAGCGCGCTACGAATGCGTTCCGGCGCGGTCGCGCCGACGATGGCGGTCGCTGGCGACCCGCTCGGCGCCGCGCGTTCTCGGCAGGCGGCCTGGCGGAGTCCGCGGATGGCGCCGATCGGGCTCGCGGTCATTACCGCCGCCGTCATCGGAGCCCTCGATCTGGACGTTTGTGTCGGTGCGCAGCGCGAAGATCACGACACCGACGAAGATGGCGCTCCACACCACATAGACGCCACCCAGCCAGAGCCAGGCCAACCCCTCCGCAGACATGGGCCAAGGCTAGACCATTCGCGCCGAGGCGCTCGGTCGAATTGGCGCGGGAAGCGTCTACGATTGGCCGACGCTCAGGGGGGTTGCATGCTCGCCCCGAGCCGCCCGCCGACGTAGCTCAGCTGGTAGAGCACTTCACTCGTAATGAAGGGGTCCCCGGTTCGAGTCCGGGCGTCGGCTCTGGAGAAGTCGCTGCTACTGGGCGATTTTAGGATTGCGGCCGTCCGGCATCACTGCGGCTCAGTGCCCACTCAGTGCCCGCCAGCGGCGCTGAGCCGGCCGGAGAGCCCCGCGCCGCCAGCACCACGGCCATCGGTCGCGTTGGGCGGGCGGGGGCTTAGGCGGGCTTAGGTGGCGTGGTTCGCTGGGGGTGCTGTGGTTCGGTCCATGTGGGCTACGGGGAGTGGCGGGTCCGTGTTATGTTCGCGACAGCGGATGTCCTCCCACGGCCCATCCCCCGCTGGTCCGCCGCCGGGCTGGTATGCCGATCCGTCTGGCCAAGCTGGCCAGCGATACTGGAACGGCGAGCAGTGGACGGAACACCGGCAGGCCGTGGCGCCGATCCATCAATCGCCTCGCGCAGAAGTCGAGCAAGGCGGCACGAGTGCCCTCGTCGTATTGGGCTACGTCCTCGCGGTGTTCGTCCCGTTCGTGGGCTTCGTGCTCGGGATCATCGCGGCCACCCGCCCAGCAAGGGCTGTCTCCAAGCACGGTGTTTGGATCATCCTCGTCTCAGTGGTCATGTTCTTCCTACTCCTGTACCTCCTCACCGGAAGTAGTAGCAACGGCTCCTCCGCCTAAGAAAGGCGACGGCGACCAATCGCGGACGGACACTCATTGTCTTGGTGAACGGCGCCAGCGGGACGGGGACCTACTTGTTCGGGACGATTTTCATCGTCCAGTTGGTCCCGATCACAGACACCTTGTGGTAGGTGCCGGCTGAAACCTGTGATGTGTCGTGCGTCCCAATGGCGTTGATGTCGAAGGTGTTGGCGTCGTTGA
>JBBSIW010000249.1:0-4301 GCA_038231895.1 Solirubrobacterales bacterium
AACCAGCCCAACACGCTTCACCATCTGGGTGATCCTCCCGAGTCCGAGTTGCGTGCTTCACAACCCGCATTCTCCCTGCTCAGGCGGACGTTTCCGCGCCCCGGTCACGCCGGGGTGCGGCGTTTAACGCAAGATCCAGGCTGATACTGGGATCTCACGAGATCCGGCACCGCGTCGAGCTTGCTTTCGATCGAACTGCCGACGGCGACCAGGTCATGCGCGTGCTGTTGGATCTCTCGCACCGGTGCCATCACCCGCCGTAGGATCAGGACCACAATCGGAATGACTACCGCTAGCAGCACTATGTTTCCAATCCACCACAAGGTCATATGCTCCTCCTAGCTCTGCCTAGCTCCGTGCAAGCTCTTCCGCCTTCGCGGCGATCAATGGAAGCGCCTCCACGATGTCGTCCAGGGGCGCGTTGATAGATGCAGCGGTTGGCCGGATAGCACCCACGTGCCTGTCGATCTCCTGAAGCTCCGCACTCAACACGGCGAGGTGGTCGGCGATCGAGCGCGCCCCGGCCGCTACCGCTAACAGGAAGAGGGCGAGGACCGCCACGAGGGCCACTATCTCGACCACGCTCAGCACAGTCAGCAATTCGGTACTCATTGCTTCGTTAGGAGCTCGTAGTGGATAAGCGCTTCCTCTCGTATGTCCTCGAGGACAGACGCCGTGGTAGGCAGCTCCTCGATCGCCACGGTGTTGGCCGCGACCTTCTTCGCCATGGTCGACGCAGCCTCGACCCCGGTGTCGATGTCCTTGAGGAGGCGAAGCAGCAGGATCATCAAGACGATTACCACAAGCGCGACCACGCCACCGATGCCAAGGGTGACCTGCCAGAACGTGTGGGTCTCAAGCGCGAGCTGCATCACGATCAGGACGCATTTCCTGGCGGGGGCGACGCGGCAGGACGCGACGGCCCCGGGCGGGGCCCACCCAGCGGTGGCGCCGGACGCGGCGCCACGGTCGCAAGCGGCGGTAGCTCCCACGGCGGCGAGTCCACCTGGTCGGACGGTGGCACGGGCTCCGACTGCGCCGGCTCGAATGGCGTCGGCGGCTCCTGTGGCGCGGCATCCCGCGGCGGCGGCTGGGACGGCGGCGCGCCCGCCGGCGCGGCGGGACCAGGACGAGGCCCACCCAGCGGTGGCGCCGGACGCGATGCCACGGTGGCAAGCGGCGGCGCCTCCCACGGCGGCGGCTCCGACGGCGGCGCGCCCGCAGGGGTGGCGGGGGGTGAACCAGGACGAGGCTCACGCAACGGTGGCGCCAGCGCGGATGGCGCCGGTGCCGGCTGCGCAGTGGGTGCCCCGTTCAGTTTGGCGACGACGGCCTCCCGGGCCGTCCTGGCCGCTGCGAGGATCGCGGGCGCCGCGGCGTTCGTCTTGCGCACCTCCCAAAGGACCGCCGTGCTCGTGCGCACCTCCTCCAGTCCATCTGTCACGCGTCGCGTCTGCTCGCCGATCCTGGCGGCGGACGTGAGGATGACCGCAACCAGCACGACGACCACGACGACCACGAGGAAGCCGATCCCCAGCCCGATATACCAGTCGGAGTAGGACGAGTCGGCTAGCGGCATCTCGTCCTCCCGCTGCGATCAGAGCCGATCGGCACCGGCGGTGAAGCTCCGATCACGCCATCACGCCTTCGCGCTCGGCCGCGTGGACGAGCCAGTCGCGGAAGCCCTCCACTCCCTCGCCGGTGCGCGCGCTCACCACCATGTGCTCCACGCCCGGGTTCACCGCTTCGAGGTTGTGGAGAAGCTTGTCCAGGTCATAGTCGAGGTGCGGCAGCAGGTCGATCTTGTTGATCACGACCAGATCGCAGGTGCGGAACATCAGCGGGTACTTCAGCGGCTTGTCCTCGCCCTCGGTCACCGAGCAGACCATCGCCTTGGCGTCTTCACCAACGCGGAACTCAGCCGGGCAGACGAGGTTCCCCACGTTCTCGATCACGAGCAGGTCGATCTCGTCGAGCGCGATCTCGGGGAGCGCGGAGCGCACCATGTTGGCGTCGAGGTGGCATTCCCCGCCGAAGCCGCCGTCGGTGTTGAGCTGGGTGACCGGCACATGCAGGTGAGCGAGCCTGTCGGCATCGAGGGAGCCCTGTACATCGCCCTCCAGCACGCCGGCGCGCACGTCGCCCATGCCGGCTCGGAAGACGGCCTCGAGCAGCGTCGTCTTCCCGGCCCCTGGGGCGCTCATCAGGTTCACGACCTTCACGGACTCGCGTTCGAAGTCGGCCCGGTTGGCCTGGGCGATCGTGGTGTTCGCGTCAAGCGCGTCCTCGGCAATTCTCACCCTCGTGCGGTGCATACAGATGCTCCCTTCGCTCGTGCGCGGCTCGTTCGAGATCGCCGCACTACATGGACCTGAGCTTCAGATACCTGCGCAGCTCCGGAAGCTGGAGGAGGACAGCCGCCACCACGATCAGCAGCACCCCCCCGAACACCGCCAGCAGCACCACGGCCAGCGGGCTCATCACATCGACCTCAGCTTCAGATACCTGCGCAGCTCGGGCTCTTGACTGGCCACGAGAGCCCCGATGCCCCCGAGCAGGGCGAGACCCACGATCAATCCCTTGTTGCGCATTCCGTAGTCTCCCTTACGTTCGATTGCAGAAGTTCTGCAAGCACAGACTCCACCAGCTCCACCCCGCCGTCCAGCGCGGCCTTCACCGGCTCGCTGATCTCTCCGACGAGCTCCTCCTCGTCCCCGGTCATCTGGACCTGCGGCTCGCAGCCCACCACGAGGACCCGCTCGGGTATCGGCCCCAGCTGGCCCGCGAGGGAGAGCACCTTGACTGGATCCATGCCGTGGGCGTCGAGCATGATCTCGCCCGACTCGAGCTCGAGCTCCGGCTCGATCACGAACAGGGTTCCCGGCGCCGCGCCGCGGGGAATCGCATCGACGAAGACGGCGGCGTCGTAGCCTTCCCCGAGCGCGTAGACGAGGTCCATCCCGCGGATGCCGAAGTCCTTGACGTCCACGCCGGCGGGCAGCTCCCGCTGCGCAAGCCGGCGCGCGACCTCGACCCCGAAGGCGTCGTCGGCGAGGAAGATGTTCCCGATTCCCGCCACCAGGACGCGCATCGTCGGCAGCGGGGCTTCGCCGGCTGCGGCCAGCGGCTCGACGTCGGCAGTGGAGAAGAAGAACCGGTGTCCGGGCTGGCGCGCTGCACCGAGGTCCTGCCCCGGGTCGTCCTCGAGCGTGACCGCCAGGTGGATCTTGCCCTCGGTGTCCTCGTGAATGCCTTCGACGACAGCCAGCCGGCCGGCCATGGCGCGATCGAATATGTCACCGCCGGCACGGGGGCGCAGGACCACCCGGCTGCCGCGGCCGATCTCGACGCCGACCACGGTGACGCTCCTGGGCGCCGGGGTGCTCAGCTCCTCGAAGCCCTCCATCATCCCCTCACCTGCCGGAACTCGCGCATCGTGCCGTGCAGGCTCATTAGCTCCTCCTCCGACAGTGCCTCGGTCCGCTCCAGTATCTCCCGCGCGCGCGGGTCGGACTGGCGCATCTCCGCCTTCTCCTCGTCGGTCAAGCTGAGGATGTTCAGGGTCAGCAGCTGGTCGATCTCGCCGCCGTCGAAGAGGTCGCCCGGGCTCTCGGGAGCGATCCGGGGATGGTCCTCGAGGATGATCGGCGAGGCGAGCACGGTGTGGCGATCTCCCGCCTCGCCCACCAGCACGGGCCAGGCGCCCTCGTTGCGGCAGGCCTGCGCCTCCTCTTGCAGCTGCTCGGGCGGATCGGTCAGCGATAGGAACTCCGCACCATGGGCTCGAAGCACGGCGTGCGTCGAGCAGAAGGTGCGCTCGAGCGCGTCCTCGCGAGAACCACCGGGCCACGGCGTGGTGTTGGCCACCACGACCTCGACGCGAAAGAGACCCGCCCGCAGGCGCTGCGCACGAACATCGACCGTCCCCGCGAGCGCCCGCCAGCTCCGCACGATCGCCCCTACGCGCTCGCCTGCTGGGTCGCACAGCTCCTCCTCCTTGCGCTCCTCGCCAATCTCGAGCGGGATCCGGACACCCCCCTGGAGCTCGGCGAGCGCGAGGCGGTCCGCGACCACCTCGCGCTCGACCGCCTCGTCCCAGGAGAGGTGGCGCTCCGCCCCGACGGTCAGCTCGTCCACGTCCTCGAGCCCCGCGCGATCCACGCGCTTCACTTGGCGGCGCACGACATGGAGGAAGCGCACCGACACGTCGAGCGCCGCCTCGCCAGTTCCTTCGACGAGGCACTGGGTGCGCATCTCCCACGGATCGTCCTCGCGGGGTTCGCTGTGCCCACGAGGGTAGA
>JBBSIW010000250.1:0-4295 GCA_038231895.1 Solirubrobacterales bacterium
CCGCGGCGGAAGCGCTCGCAGGGCGCGTCACGCGAGCCGTGGAGCGGCCCGGGTGCGACCCGCTCTTCCCCACCCTCTTGTCGAGCCTGGCGCTCACGCGCCCCCACAGAAGCCAACCTGAGTTAGATGGATATCCCCCTCGCCTCAATATCGAGGCCCAACACTTCCTGCAGCGCCTCGGGCTCAACTTCTTCCGCAACGTCTAGGTGTCCGGCCTGGGCGGCCGCTGAGCCCCGGTGATTGGACGCTGCTCCTCCTGGCCGAGTGGGGTCGCCGCCGCTCGTGGTTGCTACGTACTACACTCCGTCGTAACCAACCCCGAGGAGGATCGCCGTGATCATCGCTTCAGTGACGTCGACGCTGGTGCCGTTAGCCGTGTTGGCGTGCCCCGTCGGCATGGGCCTGATGATGTGGATGATGATGCGGGGCAACAAGGCCAAGGATGACCCGCAAGCCCAGGCCCGCAGCGAGAAGCCTGCTTCGATCGAGGTGTTGCGCGAGGAGCAGCGCCGCCTGGACGAGCAGATCGAGCGACTCGAGGGTGAGCAGACTCCCACCCGCCAGCGTTGACCCCTCAGAGCGCAACTCCAGCCGTCTTCGACCTGCCAGCTAATCTCCGGCCATGACGCGACGCGCACGAGATCCGCTGCCGGTGCTGCACGAGTTGGAGGGGGAGGTGATGGAGGAGGTCTGGCGCCAGGGCGAGGCGACCGTGCGCGCGGTCATGGAGGCGCTCAACGCACGCCGGCGCAAGGACCGCGCCTATACGACCTACATGACGATCATGGCCCGCCTGGACACCAAGCGCCTGCTCTCCCGCCGCCGGGAGGGAAAGACCGACATCTACGTGCCGCGGCTCTCCCGCGAGCAGTACATGGAGGGACGAGCCGAAGGGGAGGTGGGCGCCCTGGTCGACGAGTTCGGCGATGTCGCACTGGTGCACTTCGCCAAGCAGATGGCCAAACTCGATGCAAAGCGCCAGGAGCGCTTGCGCCGCCTCGCTCGCCGTGCGTAGCGCGCGTAGCTTCTACCGGCTAAACGTCGGGGTCGGCGCGGTCGCCCTGCTGGCGGTCGCGGTTGGACTCGGCGTCTCGTTGCGGGCGATCGACTTCAGCGGTCTCTCGCTGGCCGACGTGGCGGCAGCCTGTCGGCGTGTTCTTCTCCCCGGCGTCAGCGTCGCGGGTGTGCTGGTACTGCTCCTCGCGAGCGTCAGCCTTGCCGTGCTGGGCCTCGGCGTGCGCTCCCTGGTGCGCCAGCTCCGGACTCGACGCGATTTCGTGCGCGGCGTGCGCGTCATCGGCTCCCCGGTCGGTTGCCCCCACGGAACGCTGCTGATCGAAGATCCGCGGCCGCAGGCGTTCTGTACCGGGTACTTGCGACCGCGGGTCTACGTCTCAACCGGCACCCTGGAGCTGCTCGATGAAGCGGAGGCTGGTGCCGTGCTCGCCCACGAGGAGCACCACGCTTTCCGACGCGACCCGCTGCGCATGCTGCTGGTCGAAGTCCTCGGCGATGCGTTGTTCTTCCTGCCCATCATGCGACGCCTGCGCGAGCGCTACCGCACGCTGGCCGAGCTCGCCGCCGATGAGGCCGCCCTCGGAGCCGCCGGGGAGGCCGCGCCCTTGGCCTCGGCGCTTTTGACCTTCGGTCAGACAAGCCAACCCGGGGTCGTCGGGATCGCCCCCGAACGCGTCGACCACCTGCTGGGCGAGCGCCCCCGATGGGAGCTACCGGTCTCCGTGCTAGTCGGCGCGCTGGTCACGATCGCCGTCCTGATCCTCTTCGTCGCAAGCGCCGCCAAGGCGGCCGGCCCCGGCCACGTGAGCCTGCCGGTGCTCACCGCGCAGGCATGCATGGTCGTGATGACCGCGTTTCCGATCGTTTTCGGCGCCGGCCTTCTCCTGCTGACCAAGCGCATGGTCGGCGTCGCCGGTCGCTGACCGGTCTCCATGGGTTCGCCCGCCCGCCGTACGCACGTACTAGCGTTCGTAGTAGACTGAGGCTTCGTACTACTACAGTAGATCGGAGATCTGCCGATCAAGGAGGCGACATGGAGACCGTCCTGCTGGGTCTTGTAGCGCTGGCCTGTCCGCTGGGGATGGGTTTGATGATGTGGTTCATGGCCAGGGGAATGAAGCGCACCGACAGGCCCCACCCGGCTGAGGCGAGGTCCAGCGTCGAGGAACTGCGCGCGCAGCAGCGCCGCCTAGCCGCCGAGATCGACGGCGTCGAGGCGAAGGACCGCGAGCACACGCGAGTGGCGGGGACGCGCTCGTGAGCGGGGGGCTGCTCATCGGGCTGAGCGCCGCCGCGGGACTGGCCTGCCCGGCGCACATGTGGTGGCAGCGCGGCCGCGGCCGCAACGCAGCCTGCGGCGCGCCAGCGCCCAGCCGAGCGGCCGACCAGGACCTGCGGTCCCTGCGGGAGCACCAACGGAGGCTGGCGGCCCAGATGGCTGCGTTGCAGGACCGCGACGCTGACCGCCCAGCGCCGGACGTGGGCGATCGAGGCTCAGGCGCCCGTCCAACGGTTCTGTGAAGGTCAGCGAGATCGCCGACGGGTTCGACGAGAGCCGCTGACCGGGCTCGGGCGAGGAGCCTAGGAACGCCGAATGGGCGAGCGCGGGCCCGGACGGGAGCACAACCAGCGCGGCGGCCGTGGCGGCCATCAAGCACGAGATCCGCCGTCCAGGCCGCTGCCGCCTCGTCGAGGCGAGCCGGCAACACAGAGCGCGGATCATCTCCTATGGAGTGTAGTACGCTCGCGCGCGTGTCCAGCCGCCGCGAGGAGAAGGATCGCGCCAAGCAGGAGCGCCTTGCGCGCGAGCGCGAACTGGACCGCCTCGCCCGCCGGCGGCGGCTGGTCCGCGCAGCCGGCGCAGGCCTTCTCGCCGTCGCGGCGGTGGCGGCGGTCGTGATCATCGCCGCCACGAGCGGCGGGCGCTCGGGCGCCGGCAAGCCTGAGAAGCCGGGGGCGGTTCTGCTGGCCTCCGCCCGGGCCGCGGGCTGCGAGCTGCACAGCTACTCCAACTTGGGCCAGGAGCACACTCCGTCGAACGTCGCCTACAAGACCAACCCGCCGACCTCGGGTCCGCACAACCCTGTCCCCGCCGACGACGGCATCTATGACGCCGGCGGCTCCCCGCCGGTGGGCAAGACGGTGCACGCGCTCGAGCACGGCCGCGTCGAGGTCCAATGGAAGCCCGGCTTGCCCCCGGGAGACGTCGCTCAACTGCAGCGGGCGGTGTTCAGCCAGAACGCGGGCCGGCATGCGCTGCTCTTCCAAAATCAGACCGCGATGCCCTATGCGGTTGCCGCGACCGCTTGGCGCCAGCTGATCGGCTGCCCCCGGTTTAGCCCGGGGGCGCTGGCGGCGCTGCGCGACTTCCGCGCCCGTTACACCGACAAAGCGCCCGAGCTGATCCCCTAGCCGGGGCATGGCCGTGCGGGCACCGCAACGACGCAACGGGCGGCCAATAATGCGCAGGCCAGTCCCGGCGAGAATCGCAGGATCACATGTGCGACGCCGTGACGAGCTAGGCCGCCCGGCCGCCCGACCTTCGCCGGCTCTGTGCACGGGAAGCTAGTGTCGTGACTCGCGCGGACTCCGATCGCTCGTGGGGCCGCATGCCCGGCGCCCGCCCGCCGCTGCGACCGTGGATAGCGCTGGCTTGGTGGGTGGCCACGGCGATCGCGCTCAGCGTCGTCGTAGCGCTGGTCGTCCGCGGCCCGGGGCCGCTCGATGATCCCGACCCCGCCGATCAGCGCACCGGCTTCCTTGTCTCAGCGGGTAGCGCGACGACGGTGCCAAACCTGGCTCTGCCGGGTGATCCGATCAGGCAGCGCCTGGTCCTGGTGGTCTTCGATCGTCGCGTCCCATCCCTGCGCCAGTTCGCCCGAGTCACCGACGAGCTGCCCAGCGGCGTCGCGGTTGTCCTGGTGGTGCCTGGCGCCACCGCCTCGGCGGCCGCCGCCCTCCCGCGGCGAGCGCGGCTACTGGTCGACCCTGGTGGCAGCGTTGCCCGCGCGGTGCGCATCCACCGTCCCCTCGACCGCGGCCGACCGGTCGGGTACGCGGTCATCGACCGTCGCGGCCGCGTGCGCTACGTGACCCTGGATCGCCGGTACCTGGATCACGGTTTCGAGATCCATCTCATCACCCGGGCGGCGCGATGACGGCGCTCGCCGAGCCCTGGGCAGGGGCCTACCGGCCGTTGCGGGCGCGAACCCTGTTGGCCCAGCTGGTCTTGCTCGTGGTCGTGGAGGTCCTGCTCTTTCACAGCTACCGCGACCACG
>JBBSIW010000251.1:0-4248 GCA_038231895.1 Solirubrobacterales bacterium
CGGATCTCCGGCGCTATCCCGAGGGGGTCCCGGACCTCTGCGTGGAGGTCCGCTCGCCGGGCACGTGGCGCTATGACATCGGCACCAAGCGGGCCGTCTACGAGCGGTCCGGCCTGCCCGAGCTGTGGCTGGTGGACGATCGCGCAGAGACGGTGCTCGTCTACCGGCGCTCGGCCGGCGGCTCGGGCTCGTTCGATATCGCGCTCGAGCTCGGCCGAGACGAGATCCTTGTGTCGCCCCACATGCCGGGCTTCGAGCTGCCCCTGGAGGGGCTCTTCGCCGTCTGAGGCAGACCATGGCACCGATGCAAATCTCCGAGGCAGGGGTCATCGACGCGGTGCCCAAGCGGCTGCTGATCGCTGGTGAATGGCGTGACGCCGCGGAGGGCGGCGCCCTGGCAGTGGAGGATCCCTCGACCGGCGAGGTGCTGTGCGAGGTCGCCGACGCCCGGCCCGACGATGCCCTCGAGGCCCTCGGCGCCGCCGCGGCGGCGCAGGCGGAATGGGCCGCCCACGCGCCCCGCGAGCGGGGCGAGATCCTGCGCCGGGCGTTCGAGGCCCTTACTGCGCGCGCGGACGAGCTAGCCGTGCTGATGACGCTCGAGATGGGCAAGCCGGTGGTGGAGTCAAAGGCCGAGATCGCCTACGCGGCCGAGTTCTTCCGCTGGTTCGCGGAGGAGGCGGTGCGCATCGACGGTCGCTACACGATCAACGCCAACGGCCAGGGTCGCACGCTGGTCATGCGCCAGCCGGTCGGGCCATGTGTGCTGATAACACCCTGGAACTTCCCCATGGCCATGGGGACGCGCAAGATCGGACCGGCGATCGCCGCGGGCTGCACCATGGTGTGCAAGCCGGCTTCGCTGACGCCGCTCTCCATCCTGGCGCTTGGGGAGATTCTCCAGGAAGCGGGCCTCCCGGACGGCGTGCTGAACATCGTCACGAGCTCTCGGTCTGGTTCGGTCATGGGACCGTTGATCGAGGACCCCCGCACGCGCAAGCTGTCCTTCACCGGCTCGACCGAGGTCGGCCGCAAGCTGATGGCGCAGGCATCCGAGCAGGTCCTGCGCGTGTCGATGGAGCTGGGCGGAAACGCCCCGTTCCTCGTCTTCGACGACGCAGACGTCGACGCCGCCGTGCAGGGGGCGATGATCGCCAAGATGCGCAACATCGGCGAGGCATGCACCTCCGCCAACCGCTTTCACGTCGCCGGGTCGATCGCCGACGAGTTCACGCAGAAGCTGGCGGACAAGATGGGCTCGTTGAAGGTGGGTCGGGGTACGGAGGAGGGCGTCGAGGTGGGCCCGCTCATCGACGATGAACAGCGCTCGAAGGTGGCCGAGCTGGTGGAGAACGCGGTGGAGCGCGGTGCGGCTGTCGTGGTGGGCGGCTCGGCGCGCGAGGGGTCCGGGTACTTCTACGAGCCGACGGTGCTCAGCGACGTCCCCGACGAGGCGCGGCTGCTACGGGAGGAGATCTTCGGTCCGGTGGCACCGGTGAAGGGGTTCGGCTCCGAAGAGGAGGCGATCGCGGCGGCCAACGACACCGAGTTCGGACTCGTGGCCTACGTCTACACCTCGAACCTCGAGCGCGCCTTCCGCGTGATCGAAGGCCTCGAGACCGGCATGGTCGGGCTCAACCAAGGGATGGTGTCCAACGCCGCCGCGCCCTTCGGCGGAGTCAAGGCCTCGGGGGTTGGTCGCGAGGGGGGGCACGAGGGGGTCAATGAGTATCTGGAGACGAAGTATGTGGCGATGAAGTTGTAGGACGGGAGAGCGGTTAGCACGAGCTGTCGACCGCGCCAGGCGAGACATGCGCGGCGTGCCGGCGATCAGCCGCTTCTTCGGGATTGTGATCGCGATGTACTTCGACGATCACGGGTCTCCGCATTTCCATGCTCGCCACTCGGAGGGGGAAGCAAAGGTGCGTATCGACACACTTGAGGTGATTGAGAGCAGCCTCGGACGGCGGCAGCTGAGATTCGTGCTCGCCTGGGCTGAGCTCCACCAGGACGAGCTCGCGGAGAACTGGCGCCGTGCCCGTGCTGGTGAAACACTTCAGCAGGTGGAGCCCCTGCGATGATCGGCTTGACGCCCGACATAACCAAGGTCCGCGCCGTCCGCCACGGCGTGCTGGTCCTCACGTTCGCCAACGGACTCCAGGGCGAGGTCGACGTCCTCGAGAGGATGCGCGGCCCCGTGTTCGAAGCGGCCCGCACACCCGAGGGCTTCGCGAACGTCGAGGTCGACACAGAAACTGGCACGGTTACGTGGCCGGGCGGCGCGGATCTCGCCCCCGACACGCTCTACGAGCGCGTGCGGACCGGGACCTGGCCGAACCAGAACCTCGCCGCGTGACCGATTCTACGCAGCTCGTTCCGCCATACCGCTCTTGCGACCGGCTAACTGGATGAGCGGCCAGCTTGGCGTCGCGCCACTGTTGCGCCGAAGCAGGAGCGCGCCTTTGGCGGCCAACGCTTCCTCCTCTTCGTCCATTCCGAGCGTGTTACTCGCCTACACCGTGACGCCTGCTTTCACGCGTGGCTGTTGCGCAGTAGCCGCTGTTCGCAGGGGCGTGAGTGGGGTTGCTAGGCGGTTACTTGGATTCCGCTGCTTGGTGGCTGTCTGGGGCCTGCGGGTGAAGGTTGAGCAGCCGGAACTCGGATGGGGCCGGGAAGTCAGTTGGGGGCTCGCTGGTGCAAAAGACGAGTTCGAGCGATTGCAGCCATCCGTTTGGGGCGAAGAGGATGACCTGCATGGAGGCTTCGCCCTCGCCTGTGTCGGCTTCCACCGGGAGCAGGGGGCTCCCTTGGAAGCCTGCTGGCCGCGCGTTGGAGGGATCAACGGTGAAGTCCACGGTGGGGCACCCGCAGTGGCAGCGTCCAGTGACGAGGAGATGCTCAGACTGGGTGGGCATTCAGGGGGTCGGGAGGGGTTGGTGGGTAGGGGGCGAAGTTATGGAGCGTGGCGCGGTCTGATGAGCTTGGCGAGTTGCGAGCGGAGAACGCGTCGTTGCGTGAGCAGTTGGCAGCGATGATGGTCGAGATGGAGGAGTTGCGTCGGCGGTTGGGGCAGAACTCGACCAATAGCTCGCGGCCGCCGTCGTCGGATACGCCGCAGGCGCCCAAGCGTCCGTCGCGCGAGGGGTCTGCCCGCAAGCGCGGTGGCCAGCCCGGTCATGAGGGCAGCCATCGTCAGATGGTCGCCGATCCCGATGCAACGGTCGAGCATGCGCCCGAGCGCTGCGGGGGTTGTGGCGCGGGTCTGGCTGGTGGTGAGCCGGTCGGCGAGCCGGTCTGTCATCAGGTTTGGGAGCTGCCTGCGGTCGTCTGTTTGGTGACCGAGCATCAGCGGCTGCGGCGTCGCTGCGCGTGCTGCGGAAAGGTCACGCTGGGCGATGTTGGGGCGGGAACACCCGAGGGGGCGTTCGGACCGAATCTGTGCGCGACGGTCGTCGGCCTGGCTGCGCACATGTCGCGCGAAGAGGTCGCCACGTTCGTCACGGACAACTTCGGCTGCCCGATGAGCGCCGCG
The DNA here is from genome assembly GCA_038231895.1 of Solirubrobacterales bacterium. Taxonomy (GTDB): domain Bacteria; phylum Actinomycetota; class Thermoleophilia; order Solirubrobacterales; family Solirubrobacteraceae; genus JALYZC01. Next base: position 3,533 of record JBBSIW010000251.1, read on the forward strand.
TCGGTGAAAGCCATCTGCAAGCGCACCAGCGAGATGCTCGCCGGCGCCTATGACGAGTTGGCCGACGCGGTGCGCGAGGCGCCGGTCGTGCATGCTGATGAGACCGGGTGGCGCTGGCCGGGCCTGCGGCGCTGGGCGTGGCTGGCCAGCACCGAGCAGATCGCCGTCTACCACCTGACTGACTCGCGCGCTGCCAGGATCGCCAAGGATCTGCTCGGCGAGGGCTTTGAGGGGATCCTCGTCAGCGACCGCTACGGCGCCTACAGATCGAACTCGTAAGGATGCTGCTGCCCAAGGGAGCCTTCCCAGGTGTCGAGACGTACCGAGTCCAGTCTGGTACCCATTCAGGGGGTTAGGGTCCGGCGGGCATGAGTGATGGGGCGCGCTGTCGGTGGAGTGCTGCGGTGATGGCGGTCAGCAGGTAGTTGTGCAGGTTGCGGCCTTGCAGGCGGCAGGTTTGGCGGATGGTCAGCAGCCGTTCGATGTAGCGGTCGCCGTGGTCGGTGCGGGTGCCGCCGCTGCGTTTGCGCAGCAGCACCGCGAAGCGCAGCGCGCGCTCCGCGCGATTGTTCGTGTTATTCCGATATCGGAATAAGACGAATTATGCCGATGTCCCAGTTATGCCGATGTTGGTGTGAGGAGCGGCTGCTGGAGGGCTGATCTGGTCTTGTAGTTCGGCATAACGTGGCCGGGTCGGTGACGCTGGGCTCTCTGTC
>JBBSIW010000252.1:0-4222 GCA_038231895.1 Solirubrobacterales bacterium
CAGTCGCCTCAACCTCGATCAACCGCTCCTGGGGCTCCGTAACCGCCTGCGCCATGCCATCCTCCTCAGACGTGCTCGCTTGCAGGCAAATTCTCAAGGATGGGTCGGACGCCACCGCGGTTACTGACCCACGCTCCTAGGCACCGGGTTCTGCGCCCACTCGGGACCTCGGCGGTCCCGGGCCGGGCCGGTACCCGCGCGCGGTAACACCATGACCGATCAACCATCTCGCAAGGAATCGGATCAGATGCCGGAGGAAGCCCCTCCGGAGCAGGTCCCCGACGACACCGGGGGCGGTGAGGATTCGCCCTCCGCCGCACGCGATGCCGCCAGCAAGCAGGCCAAGCAGGCCGGTGCGGACGAGGCGAACGAAGCCGGCGGCGAGGCCACCGGCAACCCCAAGAACGCCGGCTGAGACCGCCGCCAGCGGTGCCGGTCGTCGACTTCCTAGGAGGGCTCGGTCGTCTGTGAGCCCACCCGTCTCGGGGCCGTCCCGAAGACGTAGTCCCAGAACGGCGCGCTGACGCCGAAGCCGCGCGTCTCGTCCTGGAAGTGATGGCGCATGTGGAGCTCGCGCAGCTTGCGCTCGAGCCGGGTCCGCGCCTTGTGATGGTGCACGTGGAAGTGCGTCATGTCATAGAGCAGGTACCCAGACATGAAGCCCGACCCGAAGGCATAGGCGATCGGGGTGCCGAGCGTGAGCACGAACAGCCCGAAGAACGCCAAGGCGAGCGGCACGCTGATCGACGGCGGCATCACGAGCCGCAGTCGGTCGTTGGGGTGGTCGTGATGCACGCCGTGGATGATCCAGTGCAGTCGGGCGCCGATCCCCTCCTCGGGCTCGAAGTGAAACACCAGGCGGTGCATCCAGTACTCCGTGAGCGTCCAGAACAGGTAGCCGCCCACGAGCCAGGCTGCGGTCTCGAGCCCGCCAAGCTCCGCGAAGCCGGCCGCGGCGAGCAGCGTGATCGCCGGTAGGAAGATGACCAGGGGAATCGCGGGATGTACGCGAGAAACCCGATCGAGCAGCGGCGATTCGAACATGCGGGGCGAAGCACGCAGGACGTCGCTCTTCGGAGCCCCCCTCAGATCCTCCACACGGTCGTAATGCATCAGCCGATCCTCCTCGTAACCCAGGTGTAGCGCAACTGACCATATGTAAGCAGGCCCCGCTGCCGGCTCGAAATCGACGCCCGCGCGGCGTCAGCCATCGTCGGCTACGTGCAGGAGCAACTGCTCGCTGTGGCCGCCGTTGAGTGCGACCTCCAAGCTGTCGACTAGCTGCTCGATGACCGCGGGCATCCCGCCGATGGCCGACGCCTGGATCATCTGCTGGGCTCCGCCAGACTCCAGCGGGCCCACTCGCAGGTACAGCGCGGCATCCTCTTCGTCCACACCGACGTGGATGTGGCGGCCGACGAACGCGCCTGGGGCATGGGCGGCAATGGCGTCGCTGAGCAGCTGGACGTCAGCCAGGCGATCCACTGAGAATCCCGCGCGAGCGGCGAGCAGCCCCACCACCCGGCTGAGCACCGGCGCCGCGAGGCTCCCCGCCGCCACTGACAGGATCGTGTTGCCGGCGGGCGGCGCGACCTGCATGGGTGCCTCGTGAACCGGCGAGGGCTCGGGCATGACGACGTCGGTGGTGTGAAATCCCATACGCACCTCGGTCCCCTCCCCGGTGGCGACGCCGGAGAATTCGACGCGGTCGGTGAGAGCCTGGATCAGCGACAACCCGACGCCCTGAAGGCCCGATGCCGGCTCGGAGGGATTGGGCCGGATGCCGCCGCCGGCGTCGCGCACGATGATGTCGAAGGTCTCTCCATCCGGGCACATGTAGACCTCGAGCATTCCCTCTTGCCCGTCATATGCGTGTACCACGACGTTGTTGCATGCCTCGCTCACCGCCGCCTTGATGTCCGCGACCAGGGTGTCGTCAAGCCCGAGTGCCTGGGCCAGCCCGCTGAGCGCCTGCCGGACCAGCGCAACGTTCTCGGGCCGGCTGAGGAGCATCAGACGCATGTCGGGCGCCTCACTGGCTTTGAGCTTCAGCTCGACTCCGGGCAGGAACATGCGTGGGTCCTCAAGGTTGACTGCCATCGCACCAATACCCGCAAGGGCGCCGCGCTCAAACCTTGGGGTCCCCTACGAGGGGTCGATGCGGGCCTGCTCGATGCGGCGGGCCACCGTCTCGCTCCACTTTCCGCCGCGCTGGCGCACCGCGGCGGCGCTGGCCGCGTGGTCGTAGACGACCCGCCGGAGCTCGACCTCCCGATCGTCCGCCACGAGGGCGTAGGCGGCCCGCCGATCGCCGTCGAACGGCATGCCCACGCTGCCGGGATTGACGAGCTCGACACCCCCGTGAGGGGAGATGCGGCGGAACGCCAAGTGGGTATGGCCGAAGACCAGGCGCGGCTCGCTCACGCCCTCGAGGAGCTCGGCCTCGGCGTCGTCGGGCTCGGGCAGGAACGAGCGCACGTCGGACACCGGCGAGCCGTGGCAGAAGCGGTCGTCTCCGTGGACGACCATCTCCGGGAGGGCGGCCAGCTCGGCCACGGTGGCAGGCCCCAGGGCCGCCGCGCAGTCGGCGATCGCACCCTGCACGGTCGGGTCGTCGGGCGCCTCGTCGGGGCTGGCCGTCCAGCGCTCTCCGTTCCCGCGGATCCAGGTCGCGTCGAGCGCCCGCAGGCGCGTCACGGTCTCCGCCGGCCAGGCGCCGAACAGTGCGTAGTCGCCCCCGAGCATGAACCGCTCGGCGCCCTGCTCACGCGCGTCGGCAAGCACGGCGTCCAGCGCGGGCAGGTTTCCGTGGATGTCGTAGAGGAGCGCGAGCACGATCAGCTCCGCCGCGCCTCCCAGCTGAAGCCGCGCACCGCCAGGAACCCTCCGAGCGCCCCCCAGAGGACGATGATTCCCAGGGCCGACAGGTTGTGCTCGAGCCCCTTCCCGCTCACCATTGCCCCCGAGAGGCCGTCGATGAGGTACTTCAGCGGCAGCGCCTCCGCGATGTCCTTGATCAGCTTGGGCGCGCGGTCGGCGTCATAGAAGACGCCCGAGATGAAGATGGTGGGCAGGAAGACGGCGTTGACGTAGGCCGGAGCCGAGTCGAAGTTGGGAATCGCATGGGAGAAGGCGACGCCCAGCGAGGCGAAGCAGGCCACGCCGGCGGCGACGAACACGACGAGCTCGAAGCCCTCGGGCGGCCAGTCCACCCCGAAGAGCGCCTTGCCCGCCAAGACGACGATCGTCACCTGGATGGCGGTGTTGGTCACGGCATTGGCTGCGATCGCCCCCAGGTAGGAGCCGGCGGGCAGCGGCGTCCCGCGGATGCGCTTCAGCACGCCCTGCTCGCGCAGGAAGGTCATGTTGAAGGCCAGCGCCGAGAACGTGGTGGACATCACGCTCATGCCGGCGATGCCCGGCACGATCACATTCAGGTTCTTCTGGTCGTTGGCGAAGATCGCGCCGAACAGGGCGAGGAACAGCAGCGGCAGCAGGAAGTTGAAGAAGGCGGCGCTCGGGTTTCGCCAGAACATCCGACGTTCGAGCCGGTACTGGCGCCAGGTGAGGGCGAGGACGTCAGACATCGGCCGTCAGCTCCAGGTAGACCTCCTCGAGGCTGGGGCGCGTGACGCTCAAGTCGCGCAGCCGATCGCCGCGATCAAGCGCGGCGCCGGTGACCTCGTGCAGGAGGGCGGTCGGGTCCTCGGTCTCGCGCTGCACACGCACCCCGTCGCGATCGCGCCACGCCACGCGGTAGCGCGCCGGCCCGCCCCCGCCCAGCTCGGACGGCGCGCCGTCGGCGAGGATGCGGCCATCCTTGATGATCGCCACCCGGTCTGCCAGGGCCTGCGCCTCGTCGAGGTAGTGGGTCGTGAGCACCACCGTCTTTCCCAGCGCCTTGAGTGACCGCACGGTATCCCAGGCGTTGTGTCGGGCCGCGGGATCGAAACCGGTGGTGGGCTCGTCGAGAAAGACCAGCTCCGGGTCGCCCACCAGCGCCAGGGCGAAGTCCAGCCGCCGCAGCTGCCCGCCGGACAGCGTGCGCGTGCGCTGGTCCTGCTGGTCGCGCAGGCCGGCCACGTCGATGACCTCGTCGACGTCCCGGGGCGAGGGGTAGAGGCGCGCCCAGTGCGCGAGCGCCTCACGCACGCTGAGGTGGCGATACATGCCCGAGCTCTGCAGGACGATCCCCACCCGCTCGCGCAGCGCGCGCTGGCGA
>JBBSIW010000253.1:0-4217 GCA_038231895.1 Solirubrobacterales bacterium
CGCAACGGCAACGGGGAGCTCGACCTTGCGCTGCTCACCGACGGCCTGCGCGCCGAGCGTGAGCAGGGGATCACGATCGATGTCGCCTACCGCTACTTCCAGACCGCCCGCCGGAAGTTCATCATCGCCGACACCCCCGGGCACGAGCAGTACACGCGCAACATGGTCACCGGCGCCTCGACTGCCGATCTGGCGGTGGTGCTCGTGGATGCGCGCCAGGGCGTCGTCGCCCAGTCGCGCCGCCATGCCGTGATCGCGTCGCTGCTGCGCATCCCTCACCTGGTGGTGTGCATCAACAAGATGGACCTCGTGGGCTTCGATGAGGCGGCCTATGAGGCGGTGGTGGAGGACTTCGGCGACTTCGCGGCGCGCCTCGACGTGCATGACGTCACCTTCATCCCGGTGTGCGCCCTGCATGGCGACAACGTCGTCAACCGCTCGACCGCGATGCCCTGGTACGAGGGCCCGTCGCTGCTGCACCACCTCGAGCACGTGCACATCGCGTCGGATCGCAACCTCTCGGACGTGCGCTTTCCGGTGCAGTGGGTGGTGCGGCCGGGCCCGGAGTCGACCGAGCCCGACTACCGCGGCTATGCCGGGCAGGTGGCTGGCGGCGTGCTCGAGGCGGGCGCCGAGGTCGTCGTGGCGCCCTCGCAGCGTCGCACGCGGGTCAGGGCCATCGAGACCCTCGACGGGCCACAGGAGCGGGCATTCCCACCGATGTCGGTCACCGTCCACCTCGACGACGACCTCGACGTCTCCCGCGGGGACGTGATCTGCGGGGCGCACGATCCTCCCACCCCGATCCGCCAGGTCGAAGCGACCATGTGCTGGATGGCAGACGCGCCGTTGAGATCCGGTGGACGCTATGCGATCAAGCACACCACGCGGTCGGCACGGACCATCGTGGAGACGGTGGAGCATCGCCTCGACGTCGACACCCTCGCCCGGGAGGAATCTGCGGGCGAGCTGCGCCTCAACGACATCGGTCGCGTCACCCTGCGCACGAGCGAGCCGCTGGTGGCCGACACCTACGCCGCCAACCGGACCACCGGCGCCTTCATCCTCATCGACGAAGCGACCAATGAGACGGTGGGCGCGGGCATGATCGCCGGCGGCTCGTAGCCGTCCGGACGCCGCTATCACCATTCCTGCGCGGGCGCAGTCACCGCAATACAGTTCGTCGGCATGTTCTCCAGGGTCCTGGTAGCGAACCGCGGCGAGATCGCCGTCCGCATCATTCGTGCGCTCGAGGAGTTGGGGGTGGTGAGCGTGGCCGTCTACTCGGAGCTCGATCGCGACGGCCTGCACGTCAAGCGAGCGGACGAGGCCTTCCTGCTCGGGCCCGGACCGGCGGCGGAGAGCTACCTCAACGTCGAGAAGCTGCTCGATGTGGCGGCCCGGGCCGAGGTGGACGCCGTTCACCCCGGCTACGGCTTCCTGGCCGAGAACGCGGCATTCGCCCGTGCGTGCGAGGAGGCGGGCATCGTGTTCATCGGCCCTCCGGCGGACGCCATCGACGCCATGGGCTCCAAGACCCGGGCCCGCAAGCTGATGGCCGCCGCCGGCGTGCCGATCGTGCCCGGCACCACCGAGCCGGTTGAGACCGTCGAGGACGCCAAGCGCATCATCGAGGCCGACATCGGCTACCCCATCGCCGTCAAGGCCGCCGGGGGCGGCGGCGGCAAGGGCTTTCGCATCGCCCAGTCCGAGGACGAGCTCGAATCGGCGTTCGAGGGCGCGGCCCGCGAGGGCGAGAAGTTCTTCTCCGACGCGACCGTCTACCTCGAGCGCTACCTCCCGGATCCGCGCCACGTCGAGGTGCAGGTTCTGGCCGACGGGGAAGGGAATGCCGTGCACCTGGGCGAGCGAGACTGCTCGGTGCAGCGTCGCCACCAGAAGCTGATCGAGGAGTCACCGGCCCCGGCGGTCGACGAGGAGCTGCGAGAGCGGATCGGGAAGATCGCCGTGGACGCCTCCAAGGCGGTGGGCTACCGCTCGGCCGGTACGGTCGAAGGGCTGTTGTCACAGGGGGACGAGACCGATGAGGCCGAGTACTACTTCCTGGAGATGAACACGCGCGTGCAGGTGGAGCACTGCGTAACCGAGATGACCACGGGCATCGACATCGTCAGGGAGCAGATCCACATCGCCGCGGGAGCGCCGCTGTCGATGTCCCAGGAGGACGTGGTCCTGCGGGGTCATGCCATCGAGTGCCGCATCAACGCCGAGGACGCCGCCGCCAACTTCGCGCCCGCGCCCGGTCGTATCGGTGACTACCGCGAGCCGGCGGGACCGGGCGTCCGGGTGGACTCGGGCGTGGGGCCGGGGTCGGAGATCACGCCCATGTACGACCCCATGGTCGCGAAGCTGATCGTCTGGGATTGCGACCGCGAGGCCGCGACCAAGCGGATGCTGCGGGCCCTCCGGGAGTTCGAGATCACCGAGCTCAAGACGCTGCTCGGTTTCCACCAGGCCCTGCTGGGAAGCGAGCAGTGGGCCCGTGGCGAGACCTGCCGCGACCTGATCGAGGACAAGGAGTGGCTCAAGTCCGCAGCGTCCCCGTCAGAAGTGACGGACCCGGAGGGCGACGACGAGGACGAGGCATCCGTGGCGCAGGACTACACCGTGGAGGTCTCCGGTCGCCGCTTCGACGTCAGGGTCATCGGCCCGCCGCCCGCTCCCGCGGCGAACGGCGGCGTGCCCGCAGGCGCCCGCCGCCCGCCCCGGCGCGAGCGGGGCGGCAGCGGCGGCGAGCGCGGGGGCACGCTGGCTTCCCCTCTGCAGGGCACCGTGCTCAAGGTGGCAGTCGAGCAGGGCGCGTCGGTCGAGGCTGGGGCGCTGGTCTGCGTGATCGAAGCCATGAAGATGGAAAACGAGATCACCGCGCCCAAGGCGGGCACGGTGGCCGAGCTCCCGATCTCCGTCGGGGCATCCGTCGCCTCGGGCGACACGTTGGCAGTCATCTCCTAGGGGCGCCCCCGTGATCGAGGACCCGAAAGCCGGCCGGCTCGGCGCACTGTTCGCTGAGTCCGAGAAGGCCTATGGCCTCACGGACCTGCACAACGCGAAGCGAATCGGCGGCCTTGCCTGTGCCGTTGGCCTGCTGATCATCCTTGCCCTGCTGCCATTCGATCCCCCCACGCATCACCTGGGCGACGGCGGCTGGCTGCTGGCCGGCGCCTGCGTGGTGCTCGTCGCCGCGGTGGGCGCGCGGCTCCTGCGCTTGCCGGAGGCGGTCACGCCGAACGAGCTCATGCTCCTGAGCTACCTCGCCCTGACGGTGGTCGCCGCGCTCGAGTGGCTCGGGGGCCCGCGCTCGCCCTACATGGAGCTGTTCTTGATGGCCGCCGTCTACACCGCCGCCGTGCACCCTCCCCGACGGGTACTGGCCTACTTCGGCGTACTTGGCCTCGCCGTCTCGCTGCCGCTGATCTACGACGGTTGGGATGGCACGGTGGCACTGGAGGTGGGTGCGCACTTCGTCCTGTGGACGGGCCTCTCCGTGCTGGCCATGGCCTTCACCGCGAACGTGCGGGGCAGCCGTCAGCGCCTGCGACTCGAGGGCGAGGAGCTGCGAGAGGTGGCGCGCGCCGATCCACTGACCCGGCTCGGGAACCGGCGCGCGTTCGACGAGACCCTCGCCAAGGCGATCGCTGGGGCGCGACGCTGGGATCGACCGTTCAGCATCCTGGTCGCCGATGTCACCGGGTTCAAGGCGATCAATGACCGCTTCGGTCATCTCGAGGGCGACCGGTGCCTGCGCGAGGTCGGCACTACCCTGCTCTCGACGGTCCGCACCCCCGATACCTGCTTTCGCTGGGGAGGCGACGAGTTCGCGCTCGTGCTCCCGGCGACCGACCTGCTCGGCGCTCACCTGGTCGGTGCGCGGATGAGTCGAGCCACCGAACGGAGAGTGGTACTGCCCAGCGGCGAGCCGCTGCAGGTCCGTTGGGCGGCCGCCCAGTATCAGGACAGCATGGACGCGGAGGCGCTCGTCGCGGCCGCGGACCTGGGACTCATGGCGGTCAAGGCCTGCGCCCCCGGGTTCTCGGAGGCCCAGCCCGAGAGCGACTGACCCTCACGCGGCCGCGCGCGCGCCGTTGTCAGCGTGGATGCGCCGCTGCTCCGCGCGCCTGCGACCCTTCGGCAGCGGCGCGTCGGCGCCGTGGGCCATCAGCGCCTCGAGATATGACTCGTCTTCGCAGAGCAGGTGA
>JBBSIW010000254.1:0-4207 GCA_038231895.1 Solirubrobacterales bacterium
CCCGCGCTCAACCCGCACGAAGCCGCTCCACCACCTCGTCGATCTCGTTCGCCTTGAGCTTGTGGGCGACGGGGTTGGCGATCAGCCGCGCGGTGGACTCCGCGATCTCCTCTCGAACGACGAGTCCGTTCTCCTCCAGGGTGCGGCCGCTGGCCGTCAGGTCCACGATCGCCTCGACCAGCCCGGTCAGCGGAGCCAGCTCGACCGATCCCTTGACCTCGACGATCTCCGCCTGGCGTCCGGTCTGCTCGAAGTGGCGGGCCGCCAGCCGAGGGTACTTCGTGGCGACGCGCATGACGCCCAGGCGGCGCAGAGCCTCGGTCGCACGGTCCTCGCCCTCGGTCGTGGCCAGGACCATCCGGCATCGTCCGTAACCGAGGTCGAGCAACTCGTAGACCTCGCGCTCGCGCTGCTCCATGAGCACGTCCTTGCCAGTGATTCCGATGTCCGCGGCCCCGGCTTCGACGTAGGTGGGCACGTCGGTGGGCCGCATGGTGATCAGCCCGAGCTCGCCGAACAGCAGCTTGCGGTCGTTGACGCGTACCTCGGTGGTGTCGAGGCCGAGCCCGTCCAACCGGTCGAGCGTGTCCGTGAACAGCGCGCCGCGCGGCACCGCGATCGTCACCTGGCTCACCGTTCCTCCCCGGTCAGGGCGATGTGCAGCCGCTCCACCTGGAGCGCGAAGCCCACCGCCGGAAGGGGTCGTCCGAAGCGCCCGAGCAGGTCGTCGTAGCGCCCGCCGCCTCCGATCGGCACACCGAGCGCGGGGTCGTAGACCTCGAACACGGCGCCGGTGTAATAGCCGGGTCCGCGAGCCAGGCCCAGGTCGAAGATCACGCGTTCCGACGCGGGCGGATCCAGCAGCGCCTGCACCGCCCGGATGCCCGCCAGCGCACCGGCCACCGGCCCCTCATCGGCCTCCAGAACGTCCGGCCCCCCACGCATCTGGGGCACTCGGAGCAGCAGCTCGGCCGCGTCGGCCTCGAGGCCCGCCAGGTCGAGCTCGCGCGCGAGCCCGACGAAGTCGCGCATCGCCAGGTGATCCAGAATCCGCTCGCGCGCGTGGCCGTGTACGCCGTAGGAATCGAGTAGGGCAGGATACAGCGATGCGTCGCCCAATCCCACGCGATAGTCGCGCAGGCCGGCCGCGTCGAGCGCGTCGCACATCACCCGCAGCGCCTCGGCGGTGCCTTCTGGCGCCGCGCCCCCGACCAGCTCGATACCCGCCTGGAGGAACTCGCGCGACTGTCCTCGCTGCGGGGGCACGCCGCGGTAGGCGTGAGCGATGTAGCAGAGGCGCACCGGCGGTTCTGCCGCGGCGTACCGAGTGGCGACGACGCGAGCGATGGGCACGGTCATGTCCGAGCGCAGCACCAGCACCTCGCCGCGCTCGTCGAACAGGCGGTACGCCGGTCGGGCGCCGCCGAGATCGGCTCGCACGAGCTCGGCCTCGTACTCGAGGGCGGGTGTGTAGACCTCGCCGTAGCCGGCTTGCTCGAACACCGAGCGGATGCGCTCGGTGATCGCCCGGAGCTCCCGCATCTCATCGGGGAGCACATCTCGGGTACCACTCGGGATCGGGTGAATCATCGGCTGGTCTGGCTCGCACTCGTGCGCGAACGCGGTTTGCGTTCGCAGCGGACACACAAGCTAGCGGGAGCGCGAGCCCGCGACGCCCTGCGTTCAGCCTGCCGCGCCCACTTCACGCCGGCCGGAAAGCCGCTTCGGGGGCACGGCTGCGCCGTCGCTACGCGGCCACCGGCTCGGTGGCGACCCGTTCGATGTGTGCGCCCAGCTCGCGCAGGCGCTCGTCAATGCGCTCGTAGCCCCGGTCGATCTGACGAACGTTGCCAATCTCGCTGCGCCCCTCCGCACAGAGCGCGGCGACGAGCATGGCCATGCCCGCGCGGATGTCCGGCGAGTCGAGCTTCTCGCCCCGCAGGCGGCGGGGGCCGGTCACGATCGCCCGGTGCGGGTCGCACAGCACGATGTCGGCGCCCATGAGCCCGAGCTTGTCGGTGAAGATCAAGCGGTTCTCGAACATCCACTCGTGGATCACGACCGAGCCGTCGGACTGCGTCGCCAGCGCGGTGGCGATGCTCGTCAGGTCCGCCGGGAACGCGGGCCAAGGACCGTCCTGGACCTTGGCCTTGTAGCCGCCCACATCGCTTCGGATCGTGAGGTGCTGATCGCCGGGCACGACGACGTCTCCCCCGTCGAGCTCGGAATGCAGGCCGAGCCGCTCGAACACGAGCCGGATCATGTAGAGGTCGGGGGGATGGCACGCCTGGATGCGCAGCTGACCGCCGGTGACGCCCGCGAGAGCCATGAAGCTCGCGATCTCGATGTGATCGGGCCCGACCTCGTGCTCGCACCCTCGCAGACGGTCGACGCCGTTGACGGTGAGCAGGTTGGAGCCGATCCCGTGGATGTCCGCGCCCATCTTCACCAGCATGCGCGCGAGGTCCTGAACGTGCGGCTCGCAGGCAGCGTTGTGGATGACCGTGGAGCCAGGCGTCAGCGCTGCCGCCATCAAAGCATTCTCGGTGGCCATGACGGAAGGCTCATCCATGATCACGTCGCCCGCCTGCAGCCCACCCGTTGGAGCCACGATCGAGATGTCGCGCTCGTGCTCGACCGTGGCGCCGAGTGCACAGAAAGCATCGAGGTGGGGGTCGAGTCGGCGGCGTCCGATCACGTCGCCGCCCGGCGGAGGCATGAGAGCGCTGCCCAAACGGGCCAGCAACGGGCCGGCGAGGAGAAACGACGCGCGGATCTCGTTTGCGCGCTCGCGGTCCACCGTGGTGCGCTCGACGTTCGCGGCACACAGTGCAATCTCGTTGACGCCCCGCCACTCCGCCCGCACGCCGAGGTGCTCGAGCAGCGCCACCATCGCCTCGACGTCCCGAATCCGAGGCACGTTCGTGACAACGACCGGCTCCTCGGTTAGCACCGAGGCGGCCAGAATCGGAAGGGCCCCGTTCTTGTTTCCCGACGGCCTCACGGTGCCGGAGAGCGGAGCGCCGCCTTCGATGACGAATTTCTCCATCAGACGCGGGGCGCGGGCGGCGGTCCCGGGCGGGACCGGCCTGGAGCGCGCAGCTAGCGTAACAGTCATAAGCCGGAGGTTTCGCGCGCGGAGGCCTGGACCCTGCTTAGCGGCGACGTCCCCGGTTCCACCAGCCACCCGCCCGGTCTTGTCGAGGGGGGCCGCCCGGGCCCGTTCGTAGGAGGGCGGCCTGCCCGGCCACCCATCAGCGGGCCATAGTGCAAGATTCGTTGCGGACCGCCTCGGACACAATCACCGCCATTTGCAGGGAAAGAGGCCCTCAGGGGGCGGCGCGCCAGGCGCGCACTGCGTTTCCGTCCGCAGCCGCCCCTAGCGTGCCGAACGCATGTTCCTCTCCCCGGCCCGAACGGAACCGAACACACGCTCGCTGAGGAGGCTCGTCGACGGCGCGCTGGACTTCGCGTTGCTCCGCGATGGCGAGCGGCCGGGCCTTCCGTTCACGCCACCGCATCCCCACCGGCAGCCCTTGCGCTCACGGCGCCGCCGCCGGCCGGGAGCGGTGGCCCCGCGGGAGCATGTCTGCGTCTGCCCAGTGGAGGGCGGCCCCGCCCACTAGCGCGGCCCACCCGAGGCACGCCCCCACGTGGCGTGCGGGCGGCGCTTGGAACGAAGAAACCGGCGGCGACCTACTCTCCCAGGCCCGTGAAGGCCAAGTACCATCGGCGCTGAGAGGCTTAACTGCTCTGTTCGAAATGGGAAGAGGTGTATCCCTCTCGCAATTGCCACCGAAAAAGGCAGAAACCTACGCCTCCCGCGGGCCCTCAAAACTGCACAGCGAGCCAGTCGCGCCGGGTAGCACGAAGTAATCCGTCAAGCCCTCGACCCATTAGTACCGGTCTCCTGCGTACGTCACCGTACTTCCAGATCCGGCCTATCAACCTGGTGATCTACCAGGGGTCTTACTCCCTCAAGGGGATGGGAGAGCTCATCTCGAGGCCGGCTTCCCGCTTAGATGCCTTCAGCGGTTATCCGATCCGCACGTAGCTAATCTGCGATGCCCTTGGCAGGACAACAGATACACCAGAGGTGCGTTCATCCCGGTCCTCTCGTACTAGGGACGAATCCTCTCAACTCTCCAACGCCCACGGCAGATAGGGACCGAACTGTCTCACGACGTTCTGAACCCAGCTCGCGTAC
>JBBSIW010000255.1:0-4161 GCA_038231895.1 Solirubrobacterales bacterium
CGAGCACCCGTTGATCTACTTCCGCGAGGGGGAGGCCGGCCGTCGTCCCGCGCTGTTCGGCTCACGTCTCGATATCACCGAGGTCGTCTCCACCATCCGCCAGCACGGCAACTCGGTGGAAGGAGCGGCGAGCTACCTGGAGGTCCCGGTCGAGCAGGTGGAGGCCGCCCTGCGCTACTACGCCGACTACAAGGAAGAGGTCGATGCCTGGGGAGAGCGCGTGCGGACGATCGCTGAGCGCGAGCGAGCCCGCTGGCGCCGCCAACGTGAAGCCCTGTCTTGAGGCTCCTGCTCGACGAGATGATCTCTCCGGCGATCGCTGCACAACTGCGCGGTCGTGGCCTCGACGTGGACGCAGTCAAGCGGGACCGACCGGAGCTTCAGGGCCTGCCCGACGTCGACATCGTGCGGCGGATGACGCGCGAGCGCCGAGCAATCGTCACCAGCGACGTGGCCGACTTCCAGCCGATCCACGATCGAACCCTCGCTCGCGGCTGCGAGCACTCCGGAATGGTCTTCACCGACGACGCGGTCCTGCCGCGTACCAGAGCAAATATCCCGCTGTGGGTCGACGCCCTCGACGCGTTCCTGGCTGAGCATCGGGCGCAGGGCGCCCTTCGCAACCGCGTCCACCACCCTGCCTGATCGCGAGCTCAGGGACTAGGCCGTCACGGCGGCGGGCTCCTCGATCCGCCGCGGCAGCAAGGTCTCCCGCGCGATGACCAGCCGCTGGATCTGCGACGTGCCCTCGTAGAGCTGCATGATCTTCGCGTCGCGCATGAGCTTCTCCACCGGGTACTCCTTGATGAAGCCGTAGCCACCGTAGACCTGCACGGCGTCGGTGGCCGCCTTCATCGCGGCATCCGCGGCGAAGCGCTTGGCGTGCGATGACGCCAGCGTATTGCGGCGCCCCTGGTCGAGCAGGACGGCTGACTGCCACACCAGCAGGCGGGCCGCCTCGACGTCGGTGGCCATGTCGGCGATCATGAACTGGATCGCCTGGTGCATCGCGATCGGCACGCCGAACTGCACGCGCTCCTTCGAGTAGGCGGTGGCGAACTCGAAGGCCGCCCGCGCGATCCCGGTGGCCATCGCCGCCACGCCCGGCCGCGTGCGGTCGAGCGTCATCATCGCCAGCTTGAACCCGTGGTTCTCCTCGCCGAGGAGGTTCCCGGCGGGAATCTCCGTGTCGTTGAAGCTGATGGTCGCGGTGTTCGACGCCCGCTGGCCCATCTTGTCCTCCTTCTTGTCCACCGTGATGGTGTCATCACGGGGCACCACGAAGGCGGAGATGCCCTTGTGGCCGGCGTCCTTGTCGGTCTTGGCGTAGACGGTGTAGAAGTCGGCGTAGCCACCGTTTGTGATGAAGCACTTCGAGCCGTTGATGACGTACTTATCGCCCTGCCTGACGGCGGTCGTGCGCATGCCCGATACGTCGGAGCCGGCGTCGGGCTCGGTCAGGCAGAAGGAGGCGAGCTTGAACTCCTCGGTGAGCATTCCCAGGTACTCCCGCTTGAGCTCCTCCGACCCACCCAGGGCGATTGGCGCGACTGCCAGGCCGTTGCACGTGAGCGAGGTTCCGATGCCCGAGCATCCCCAGCCCATCTCCTCCTCGATGAGGACGCCTTCGAAGTAGCTGGCGCCGGGGCCTCCGTACTCCTCCGGCAGGTGGGCGTTCATGAGGCCGAGCTCCCAGGCCTTGCGCAGCACAGCCTCCGGCCAGGCGGCGTCCCTGTCGTACTCCCAGGCAACGGGCCGCATCTCCTTCTCGGCAAAGTCGTGCGCCATCTCGCGCAGCGCCCTCTGCTCGTCGGTCAGTGTGAAATCGACCACGCTTGCTTCTCCTTGGGCCGGCGCGGAGGGGAAATGAGGACCCCGTACCGCGTAGATTGACTGGTCAGTCAACTTGTTGGTGGGAAAGGGTAGCGCGGCGGGCGCAGAAGCCCGTCGGCGAAGGTGGCGGCGCCTCGCCTCCTGATCGCCCGGGGGATTCGACTGCAACGGGACGGGTAGGCTGCGCTCATGGCCGATCCCCGCCGCTTCGAGCTCGACGACCTGCTCCTGCGCCCCGGCACCTACTTCAACCCCCAGACCGAGGTGCTCGTCGTCGTAGACGACTCACCCGAGCTCGACACCGAGATCTTCAACATGGAGGATCTGGAGGGTGCCGACTGGGTGCTGATCTCAGACGAGTCGCCAGTCGACGAGAACCAGCGCGACGAGATGCTCCAGCGCTTCCAGGTCCACTACCACCCTGGCGGCGCGGAATCGATCACCGACGACGGCGACGAGCCCGACGACGAGCTCGAAGAGGACGACCAGGAGGTCGGCCGGGAGGACTAGGCAAACGCAAACGTCAAGCCCACCACGCCGTACACGGCGAGCAGCAGCAGCCCCTCGAACCAGTTCGACTCGCCCTCGTTTGTCACCTGGTTGGCGATGAGCACGGCGACCACCACGGCGACGACCTCGAGGCCGTTGAACACGAGGGGCATGGGCCCCGGCCCGATGAGCCACGACAGCAGCACCAGCAGCGGCAGGACGAAAATGGCGATCTGCGCGCTGGAGCCGATCGCGATGTTGACCGCGAGGTCCATCTTGTTCTTGTACGCGACCAGCACCGCCACCCAGTGCTCGGCGGCGTTGCCGACGATCGCGATGACGATCGCCCCGATGAAGAACTGGCTGAGACCGATCGAGTGGGCGGCCGCGCCCACCGATCCGACGAGGATCTCGGACATCACGCCGACCGCCACGCCAGCCGCGGCCAGCAGCAAGACCGAGCGTCGCACGGTCCATGGCTCCCCGCGCCCAGGCTCATCCTCGAGCTCCTCCGGAGGGTTGAACAGGTCGCGATGGGTGCGCAGGGAGAACACCAGGTAGGCGCCGTAGACCAAGACCATCACCACCGCGATGGCGAATGAGACTCGCTCGACTCCGACGCCGAAGTCCATGCGCTCCACCGTCGGACTTGGCAGGCCTTGTCCGTCGATCAGCTGAAACGCCGCCACCAGCGCGATCGCCGCCGCCGAGAGCAGCAGGAGGGAGCTCTGGGCGGAGGCGGCGACGCGATCGAAGACCTGTCGGGGCGGATTGCGAATCCCCCCGACCAGCATGGAGGCGCCGAGCACGAGCAGGATGTTCCCCAGGACCGAGCCGACGAGCGACGCCTTGACGACCTCGTGCAGGCCCTCCCCGAGCGCGAACAGGGCGATGATCAGCTCCGGGGCGTTGCCGAAGGTCACGTTGAGCAGACCGCCCACGCCCGGGCCCGAGCGCTCGGCCAGCTCCTCGGTGGCGCGGCCCATCAGCGCTGCGGTGGGGACGACCCCCAGCGCCGACGCAAAGAACGTGAACGCCTGGTCGCCGCCCGCGAGCGCGAGGGCGATGGCCAGCGGGATGAACGGGACGAGCAGATAGGGCCAGCCCTCACCGCTCAGAAGGAACCGGCGCAGGTTCCGCCGCTCTCGGGCCGCCGGGCTCACGCAAGGGCAAGCTTAGGGATCACCGGCAACTAGACTGGCGTCCATGGAGACGCGGAATTTCGGCACCAGCGGGCTTCGGACGTCGGCCATCGGCTTTGGCACATGGGCGCTGGGATCGGACTGGTGGGGCGAGCATGAGGACCCCGATCGACTGGTGGCCCGCGCGCTGGACCTCGGGATCACCTTCTTCGACACCGCCGATACCTACGGCCAGGGTCTCAACGAGGAGATCGTCGGCGCCGCACTCAAGCGCGCGGGTGTCGCACGCCAGGACGTACAGCTCTCGACCAAGTTCGGCTACGTCATCGACCACGACCGCACCGCTCACCGCGAGTCCGAACGACCCCACGACTGGTCGCCTACCCACACGCGCCGGGCGCTCGAAGCGAGCCTGGGCCGGCTGGGCACCGACCACGTCGATCTCTACCAACTGCACAATCCGCGCATCGACGCGATCACCGGGCCGGCGGCCGACGAGCTGTTCGCCGAGCTCGAAGCGCTCAAGGCCGAGGGGAAGATTCGCCATTACGGGGTCGCCCTGGGCCCGAAGATCGGCTGGCGCGACGAGGGGGTGCGTGTCCTGGCCGAGCGCGGGATCGCATCGCTGCAGACGGTCTACAACCTGCTCGAGCAGGAGCCGGGAGCGGAGTTCCTCGAGCTCGCCGAGCAGCGCGGC
>JBBSIW010000256.1:0-4159 GCA_038231895.1 Solirubrobacterales bacterium
CTTGGCCATGAACTGCACCTTGCGGCGCTGGAACATGGCCAGGAAGAAGTGGTCGTTGAACGAGAAGTGGTTGGGGGCGAGGATCACCGGACCGGTGGGCGGCACGTTGTCCGAGGCGATGCAGCGCGCGCGGAAGAACACAAGGTTGAACAGCGTCACCAGTATCCGCACGACCTCGTACATCCAGTCGGGCTTGCGTGTGCGCGTGCGCTCGTGAAAGCGATCGAAGTACTCGGAGGGGCGCGGGTCCTTGTAGACCTGCGCCTTCATCGCCGCCAGCTGCTCCTCAGGCATCACGCTCGATTACCCCGCCGTGGCACGGTCGTTACGGCGCGGCCCAGCGCCGCGCCCGCTCGACCGCGCGGCGCCAGTCACGCAGCAGGGCGGCGCGCTCCTCGGACGCCATGGTCGGTTCGTAACGGGCCCGCTCCCGCCAGCTGGCACGCACGTCATCCAGCGTCCACGAACCGGCACCCACGCCGGCGAGGCAGGCGGCGCCCCGGGCGGTGGTCTCTGCGACCTCGGGCACGACCACCGGGGCGCCGAGCACGTCGGCCTGGAATTGCATGAGCCACGCGTTCGCCGTGGCCCCGCCGTCGGCCTTGAGCTCGGGCAGGCCCGGCGCTCCGGCCGCGCGCATCGCCTCGATGGCATCAACGGTCTGATAGGCGATGGCTTCGAGCGTCGCGCGGGCGAGCTGGGCCCGCCCGGTACCGCGGGTCAGGCCCACGATCGTTCCTCTTGCGTAGGGGTCCCAGTGCGGCGACCCGAGTCCGGTCAGCGCCGGCACGAAGTAGACGCCGTCGTTTCCCTCCAGCGATGCGGCGAGGGCCTCCGTCTCGCCCGCTTCGTCGATCACCCCGAGGCCGTCGCGCAGCCACTGCACGCCCGCGCCGGTGACGAAGATCGACGCCTCGAGCGCATGGGTGGTCTGCTCGCCGATGTGCCACGCCACCGTGGTGAGCAGGCCCTCCTCGGGCGGGGGCACCGACACTCCCGCGTTGACCAGCACGAACGACCCCGTGCCGTACGTGTTCTTGCCCTCGCCCTGCTCCAGGCAGGCCTGCCCGAACAGCGCGGCCTGCTGGTCGCCGGCCGCGCCGGTCACCGGGACCGCGTGTCCGTGCAGGGCCTCGGGGCGGGTCATCCCCAGCTCCCCGCAGCTGGTCCGGACCTCTGGCAGTGCCCCCTCGGGTACGCCGCCTCCCACGATCTCGATGAGCTCCGGCGACCACCGGCCCGCGGTCGTGTCGTAGAGCATCGTACGCGAGGCGTTCGAGGGATCGGTGGCGTACTCGCCCGTGAGCTTGAAGATCAACCACGCGTCGATGGTTCCGAACGCCGCCCGTCCGGACCGGGCGCGCTCGTGCAGGCCTTCCACGTTCTCCAGCAGCCACGCGATCTTCGTGGCGGAGAAGTAGGGGTCGATCACCAGGCCCGTGCGCGCCCGCACCTCGGTCTCGTGGCCCGCTCGGCGCAGCGCGGCGCAGCGGTCGGCGGTGCGCCGGTCCTGCCACACCAGCGCACGGTGCAGCGGCTCGCCGGTGTGGGGATCCCAGACCACCACCGTCTCGCGCTGGTTGGTGATCCCGACCGCGTGCAGATCGCCGACTCGGACGCCGCCATCCTCGAGCGCCTCCCCCGCCACGGCATGGGTGACCTCCCAGATCTCAGCCGCGTCGTGCTCGACCCAACCCGGGCGGGGGAAGTGCTGCTCGAACTCCCGGTAGCCCCGCCCGACCGGCGCGACGTCGTCGTCGAAGACCAGGCAGGTGGTGCCCGTCGTCCCCTGGTCGATGGCCAGGATCATCGGTGGGCAACCTACCGGTCGCCCGCGGGCACCCGGCGGCTCAGGTACACGAGCACGAAGTCCCCGAGCTGACGGCCACGATGCAGAAACCCGCGCGGCGTCTTGCCCGTGGCCCGGTGGGCGAGCGCGAGCTCGACCTCCCCGATCCGCAGCCCTGCACGCGCCGCGTCGATGTTCATCGCCGTCTCCATCCCGAAGCGGGGCGCGAAGGGCACCAGCAGCGCAAGCGCCTCACCGCGCATAGCCCGCTGGCCCGAGATCGGGGCGCCCAGCTCGACGCCGCCCAGCCGGCGGCTTGCCCAGCGGGAGAACCGCAGCGCCAGGCCCAGCCCCCCGCCCACGCGTCGGGCGAAGGCCCCCACCGCGAGATCGCACTCGCCGGCGCGCACGGCTGCCGCCAAGCGGGGCAGCTCGCGCGCCGTGTCGCCGAGATCGCCGTCGCAGAGGACGAATATCGGGGGATCGGGCTCATGCGCCCGCGCCAGGACCCCGCGGGCCGCCAGGGTGGCGGCCCCGCCCTTGCCGATCGTGACCGGGCAGCGCACGAGCTCGACACCCGCCTGGAGGGCGACGTGTGCCGTGGCGTCGTGCGACCCGTCATCGGCCACGAGTACGCGCGCGCCGGGAAAGACGTCGGCGAGGGCGGCAAGCGTTGCGGGCAGCCGATCGGCTTCCTCATAGGCTGTGACGATGACGACGGTGTCGGGAGCCATGGCGGCGGGGTCCGGAGGAGAGGATCGATCGGACGCCGCGGCTATTCTGCCGCGCAGCGTCGCACCCTGACCCGAGGAGGCCGTCAGTGCCCGATGTCGAGGCCCACATCACCGGCAAGATCTGCAAGATCGAGGTCGCCATCGGAGACAAGGTCGAGGAGGGCGACACCGTCATGGTCCTCGAGTCCATGAAGATGGAGATGCCGCTCGAGGCCGAGGACGGGGGCACCGTCAAAGAGGTGCGCTGCGAGGAGGGCCAGTCGGTGACCCAAGGCGACACGCTCGTTGTCCTCGACTGACGCCGATCCGGCCGCCGAGCCGATCGAGCTCGCGGAGGGCAAGCTCCTGCTCGATCGGCCCGCGGAGCACGTCGCCCGGCTGACGATCTCAAACTCCGCGAAGCGCAACGCGCTCGACCACGCGCTCCTGGAGGCCATCACGACCGCGGTTCGCGACCTCGATGCCCGTTGCGTTCTGCTCACCGGCGCCAACGGCATGTTCTCCGCGGGCTATGACATCGGCGAGCTGCCGGAGGAGATGTTCCACGAAGATCCCGCGCCCATCGCAGCGC
The DNA here is from genome assembly GCA_038231895.1 of Solirubrobacterales bacterium. Lineage (GTDB taxonomy): Bacteria > Actinomycetota > Thermoleophilia > Solirubrobacterales > Solirubrobacteraceae > JALYZC01. The sequence goes on from JBBSIW010000256.1 coordinate 3,095, forward strand.
TGGAGAGCTACCCCTACGCGACCGTCGCCGCCCTTTCCGGGCATGCCATCGGCGGGGGACTGGAGCTGGCGCTGGCCTGCGACCTGCGCATCGCGGCGACCGAGGTCATGGTGGGTATGCCCCCGGCCAAGCTCGGCCTTGTCTATTCGCAGGTCGGCGTGCAAAGGTTCCTCGACACCATCGGTGCCGCACGCACGCGTGAGCTGTTCCTGCTGGGGCGCAACATCCCCGTCGAGCAGGCGCTGGACTGGGGCCTCGTGAACTGGGTCGTGCCGCCCGAAGCGCTCGAGGCCGCGGCCCTGGACCTGGCCCGAGACATCGCCGCCACCGCGCCGCTGTCGCTGCGCGGGAACAAGCGGGTGATCGGCGAGCTGATGGCCGCGCGCAGGACGCTGCCGGCCGAGAAAGAGCGCGAGCTGGCTGACCATCGCGCCGTCAGCTTTGCCTCCGAGGACTTCGACGAGGGCGTCCGCGCGTTCGCGGAGAAGCGCCCTCCACGCTGGCGGGGCCGGTAGGGCTCGCCGCCGGCGGCGAGCCGTCCGACGCCCGCCCTACTGTTCGCCCTGCTCGGCTCCCAGCCCGAGCGAAACCCATGCCGCCGCTGATCACCCGCGAGGAAGCCCAGCGCCTCGGCGAGATCGAGGATCACGCCGAGATCGAGGCGTTGATCGAGCGTGCTTGGCAGGTCCGCGTGGAGCGCTTCTCGGACTCGACGGACATGTGCTCCCTGGTCAACGCGAAGTCGGGCGGGTGCGCGCAGGATTGCGGCTTCTGCGCGCAGTCGCGCTTCGCAGAGGCCGAGACGCCGATGCACGCCATGATGGAGCCCGAGCAGATCCTCGAGCATGCCTATGCGGCGCAAGCGGCCGGGGCGCATCGTTTCTGCATGGTCACCCAGGGCCAGGGCCTTTCCAAGCGCGACTTCGAGAAGGTGCTCTCCGGAGCACGGCTCGTAGCCGAGCACACCAACCTCAAGCGCTGTGCGTCGGTGGGGCACATGTCCCCCGAGCGCGCGAAGCAGCTGCGCGAAGCGGGGATCCAACGCGTGCACCACAACGTCGAGAC
>JBBSIW010000257.1:0-4141 GCA_038231895.1 Solirubrobacterales bacterium
GCAGACATCCTCACCCTCCCGCATCGCCCATCAAGATGCAGGAACAGTTCGCCGAACGCCGAACAACACCTACCAGCAGGCTAACAAAGCACTACTAGAAGCCGGCGTAGGAGCGCCGCGAGCGCACCATCGCACTGAATATGGTGGTCGGCGTACCGTTGAGGTTGACGATGCCGGAGTCCCAGATGTCGCCCCGCAGCGTGCCGGGCGGCGAGTGCACGAGCTGGTAGTAGAGCATCTCCTTGACGCCGTAGCGACGGGCGAGCTGGAAGGCCTCGACCGTCCACTTCGTGCGCGAGGACTCGGATTGGTGATAGACGCCGCCGCCGGCGCCCTGGTAGCCGAACTCGGTGAAGTACAGCGGCAGGGTGCGGCCGAAGCGGCTGCGCAAGCTGCGCAGCGTCCTCTGGATCAGGCGCGTGTCGGAGATGCCGACGAAGCTGGTGCGGTTGCGCTTCCCGGGCTCCACGCCGAACTGGAAGGGATGGTAGGCCAAGCCGTCGGCGCGCACGCGTCCGGCGGCCGCGAGGTTGCGCAGGAAGCTCAGCGGATTGTGCGCCGAGGTCAGCTCGCCGATGAGGACCTTGTTGCGGCGGTCGACCTTCTTGATTGCCGCGTAGCCCTTGAGCACGAGGTTCCGGTAGTAGCGCGGCGCCTGCCGGGTGGGGGAGATCCAGCGCGGCAGGTTGGGCTCGTTCCAGATCGAGTAGCGTCGGACCTTGCCCTTGTAGCGCCGCGCGACGCGCTTGACGAACGAGGCGTAATGGCTGGCGTTGGGCTTGTAATAGCGGATGTAGCGATCGCCCTCGGGGTCGTACTGCGGGGTGCCCGCGACCGTGAACTGGACGTTGAAATGATGCGCGCGTGCCTCCTTGACCGCCCGATCGATGGGCGAGAAGCCATAGCGCTTGAAGTCGCCCCAGATTACGTTGAGCCGCAGCCACCTGGCACCCATCGCATAGGCCTGCTTGTACGCGGTGTCGACATCGTAGTAGCGGTGGTAGAGGAACACCGAGTCGTCCTGCACGGCGACCTGCATGCGGGCGTCGGCGCGGCCGGCAAGCCCGAGCATCGCGACGACCGCGGCGACCGCCACGAGGGCGGTCACGACCAGGCGGCGTGGTAGGAGCGAAGGGAGGATCGTCGGCCCGGTCATCGGTACCTGCGGATGTTGGCGTGCAGCCGGTCGAACGGGCCGGTAGTGCTGCCGCTCAAGTTGACGATGCCCGAGTCCCAGATGTCGCCGTTGAGGCGACCCTCGGGGGAGTGCACGAGCTGGTAGTAGAGCATCTGCTTGACGCCGTAGCGCCTGGCCAGCTGGAAGGCCTCGAGCGTCCACTTGGTGCGCGAGGACTCGGACTGGTGATAGACGCCCTTGGTCAGGTATCCGAACTCGGTGTAGTAGAGCGGGAGCGTGCCGCCGCGCCGCGTGGTCAGCCGATGCTTGCGGGCGAGCGAGCGCAGCGTGCGCTTGATCGCGGGCGTATTGGAGATGCCCACGAACTTCCGGTCGCGCTTGCCGGGCTCGGTGTAGAACTGGAAGGGGTGGTAGGCGAGTCCGTCTGCCTTGAGCCCGGAGGACATGCGGTTCAGGAAGCCAAGTGGGTCGTGCGCCGAGGTCAGCTCGCCGATGAGGACCTGATTGCGGCCGTCCACCTTCTTGAAGGCGGGGTAGGCGGCCAGCACGAGCCTGCGGTAGGTCTTGGCCGCCCTGAACCTCGAGCCGCGGATCCAGCGGGGGAGGTTGGGCTCGTTCCAGATCGAATATCGCAACACGCGCCCCTTGAAGTGCTTGGCAATCTGCGTGGCCCATTTCGCGTAGCGCTTGGGGTCGGCGCGTCGGTAGCTCAGCGCCTGATTTCCGGACGGGTCGTACTGCGGCGTCCCGGCGACCGTGAACTGCACCTTGAAGCCCTGGGCGCGCGCCTCATCGACGGCCCGGTCCCACAGACCGTAGCCGTGGCGCTTGAAATCGCCCCACAGGAGGTTGAACCGGACGAAGCGGGCACCGATCGCCCTCGCCTGCCCGTAGGCCTGGGGGGCGTTGTAGTAGTGGTGGTAGAGGAACACCTCGTCGTCCTGGACGGCGACCTCCATGCGCGCTTGAGCAGCAGTGGCGGTCAGGCCGAGGACGGCGACTGCGAGCACGACCGCGAGGATGCGACGGCCGACGGGAAGCATGGCGATCTTGAGCATGTTCACGGGCGGGGTTGGTTGCAGAGTGCGCATCGCGACTTCACGAGCCGAAGACGACGATCCCTTCGCGCCGCCAGCACTACACGCGCTGCGGGCCTGAACGACGTGCCCCCCGCCGGAAGGTGGAGAGCGAACCGCCAAGACACTAGCACGGGACGCTGAGCGTCCCGGCAGGTGGCGCGGAGGCGTTGCATCTCGTTCTCAACGCCCGGAGCCTGCCGAAGTTTCGGTGCGGGTCAAGACCCGGCGTAGCGGCACGCGCCAGGCACGCGTGCCGCTACGCTGCCGCGATGCTGGAGATGCGTGCGCTGTCAAGGTGGGCGCCCAGGTGGCTGGCAGTGGCCGCCATGGCCGCTGCGGCGCTCCCGGCGAGCGCGCCTGGCGCCGAGGTAGGGCCGAGCTACTCGTTCCTGCGCAACTACACCGACCAGCTCGGCGTGGCCGGGAACCCCGCGGGCACGGCGGTCACGGCGCAATCGGATCTGTACACCGGCTGGGCCGAGCTGTCATTGCGCGCCGGGACGCGGCTGGCGTCCTTCCCCTCAGAGGGCCGGACCCTCGACAGCGGTCGCTATCCGATCCTCACCACGAGCCGCCGCGAGGGCAGCGTCCTCTACACCTTCACGGCGTTCGCCGCCGCCGTGGGCTCTCAGGAGGTCAACTTCGCCAGGGTCCGGGCGGTCAACACCGGAAACAAGGCGGCCCGAGCGCAGATCACCGCCTTCGCGCGCGATTCCGGGGCGGCGCTGGTCACCCACCCCGGACCCCGCACCTATCGCTCCGACCGCTTCGGCCGGCCGGCCACGCCCGCGCGCACGGGGCTGTACTTCCAGCCGGGGGCCGAGTTCAACCCGCTCGCGCCCTACACCTTCGCCGGGCGCACATTGCTGCGAGACGGCGGCGTGATATATGACTTTCCGCCCGCGCCCCCAGGGACGAAGGTGCTTCCCCAACTCCGCGTCGACGCTGCCCCAGTCGAGCGGCAGACGATCTTCGGCCAGACCGCGTACGTGGCCAGGCTCAAGGCGCGCCAGGGCCTGATCCTCGACTTTCACATGCCGGTGGCACCAGCTACCCCGGGACCGCAGTACAGCCGCATCCAGGGCTCGTCGTTCAACGTCTACCGACGCAAGACCGTGGCGGAGTGGGCGCGCTTCATGCGGGGCGCGACGCGGATCGACCTGCCCGAGCGCAAGGCCGTCGACACCTACTACGCCAGCCTCATGAACATCGCGCTCCCGCGTTACCGGGCGCCGAACGGCGCCTGGATCCAGACCGTCAACAATCTGCGCTACCACGCGTTCTGGTTGCGCGACGGAGCCGTCATGGCCAACGCGCTCGACCTCGTGGGCCTGCACCGACAGGCCGGCGATGATCTGGACTTCTTCCTCGACTGGCAGAACCCCGACGGCCTGTTCATCTCCCGGCCCGGTCAGCTCGACGGATTCGGCCAGACCCTGTGGGCGTTCGGCGAGCATCTTCGACGAACGGACAACGGCGCGTTCGCGAGCCGCGTCTATCCCGCCGTCAGGCGGGCGATGGCGTGGTTCATCGCCAACCGGGCCGCCGACCCGCTGCGCCTGCTCCCGCCGGGGAACCCGGGCGACAACGAGTACGTGGCCGGTCACCTGGCCGGGGACAACTTCTGGGCGATCGCCGGCATCGAGCAGGCGGTGGAGATGGCCCGCCGGCTGCATCAGTCAGGAGACCTCGCACGTTGGTCGGCCGAGCTCGCCGACTACCGAAGCGCCGTACAGGCCCAAGCGCGCGCCGCCGCCGCCCGCAGCGGGGGCTACATTCCGCCGGCTTTCGACGTGCCAGGGGGTCAGGACTGGGGCAACTACTGGGCGGCCTACCCCGGGAGCCCGTTCGCCCCCACCGATCCCCTGGTCACGGCCACGCTGAACCACGTGCGCGCGGAGTCCGCGGAGGGAATCGCCACCTA
>JBBSIW010000258.1:0-4131 GCA_038231895.1 Solirubrobacterales bacterium
GACACGACCGATCGCAGCACGGCATCGTCACTGGGCACCCCGGTCACCCCCACGCCGCGGCCTTCGAGCTCGCGTGGAGAGCCCACGCTCGGACCCGCGATCACCGCGGCCAGCGGACGCTGGACGAGCGCGTAGACGCCGACGATGTCCCGTCCCTGCTCGCGGGCCAAGGCGAGGTCGTGGATGTCGAGCACCGCGAGGTCGGCCCGGCCGGCGACCAGCAGCTTCACGGCGTCCGCCGAGGCCGAGGGGGCGCGGACGTTCAGCCGCGCCCCCTCGGCGCGGTCGTAGTGGTGGGCGACGGCGCTGAAGATCCCGGCGTGGACGGCATTGGGCGTGAAGTCCAGCAGCAGGGTCGCACGACCGGTCTTGCCCCCGCATCCCGCGAGCGCAAGACCGGTGGCGAGCGCGAGCACCGTTGCTGTGACGCGAGCAGGCCCATGCTTGCGCTCACCCATCCCGTTCATCCTTCCAGATGCAAGAAACCCCGGGGCGCTCTCCGCCCCGGGGTTTCAAAACGAGGAGGTCTCGTGACGCTGAGCCTGCCAGCGTGTAACCGGAGCGGAGTGAAAAAGTCGAGAACCGCGGCCGGCTACCAGCCGCCGCGGGCGCCGGCGGTGCCCTGACTCGCCTTGGCGGCGGCCTTGCGAGCGGTCTTGCGCTTGTCCAGCTTGGACTGGAGCAGGGTCATCAGGCCCACGAACAAGGGGATCGCCGCGATGAGGATGAAGGCGGCGTAGGTCACGACCTTGTCGTCGGTCTCGCCGTAGATGCCCTGACCTCCCGTGGGGTTGTCGCCGGCCCACGCCGCGGGCGCGAGCAGGAGGAAGCCGAGAAGCGCGGGGGGGAGGGCGATGACCGTGCGCCGCATCAGCTGCAGCCTAGCGCAGGCTCCGGGCTAGGCTGAGGGTCTATGGCCGTCCTCATCGCATCCGAGCTGGCCAAGGACGTGGCCGGCGCCCCACTCCTGCGCGGCGTGTCCTTCACGCTGCAGCGCCGCGATCGCCTCACGCTGGCCGGGCGCAACGGCGCCGGCAAGACCACCCTGCTGCGGATGCTCGCTGGCGAGGAGTCCGTGGACGGAGGGCAGCTCACGCTTGCAAAGGGCGCTCGCGTCGCGCTGCACGACCAGCGTCCGCCGCGCGACGAGCCGGGCACGCTGCACGACTACGTTCTCGCCGGCGCGGCCGAGCTGCTCGCCCACGAAGCCGAGCTCGCCCGCCTGGAGCAGGCGATGGCCGAGGGGGCCGTCGACGCGGGCACCCTCGACGCCTACTCTCGCGCCCAGGGGCGTCTCGAGCATGCGGGGGGCTACCGCTGGCGTGACGCCGTCACCGCCATCCTCCGCGGGTTGGGCTTCGAGGGCGACGACCTGGACCGCCCGCTGGCGACCTTCTCCGGCGGCGAGCTCACGCGGGCCTCGCTCGCGCGGGCGCTGGCCGGCGATCCCGATCTGCTGCTGCTCGACGAGCCGACCAACCATCTGGACATCGAGTCGCTCGAGTGGCTCGAGCAGTGGCTGGCCGACCTGGATGCCGCTGTCGTGTTGGTGGCGCACGACCGCTGGTTCCTCGAAGCCGTCGGCACCGCAGTGCTCGAGCTCGAAGGCGGCCGGGGGCGCTTCTTCGCGGGCCCCTGGCACGCATGGCGCCAAGAGCGCGCGGCGCGGGCCCTGGCTCAGGGTCGGGCGGCCGAGCGTCAACGCGCCGAGGTCGCCCGACTCGAGCGCTTCGTGACCCGGTTCCGGGCCGGCACGCGGGCCCGCCAGGCACAGGCGCGGGCCAAGCGGCTGGACAAGCTCGAGCCGGTCGCCTCGGCGCCGCGCGACGCGTCGGCTCTCTCGTTTCAATTCCAGGTGCCCGAGCGCAGCGGCCGCGTGGTGTTCGAGCTCGAGGGTGCGACGGTCCGTGCCGGCGAGCGCACGCTCCTCGAGGGGGCCGAGCTGTGGTTGGAGCGCGGCGAGCACGTCTCGCTCGTGGGGCCCAACGGCAGCGGCAAGACGACCCTGATCCAGACGCTGGCCGGCGAGCGCGAGCTCGAGGCGGGCCGGCTGCGGCGCGGGCACAACGTGACGGCAGGCGTGCTCACCCAGCACGCCGACGAGCTGGGCGACGCCGCGGGTAGCGTGCTCGAAGCCACCCAGCGCGCCACCAAGCTGACGCCGAACAAGGCGCGGTCGCTGCTCGGCGGGTTCCTGTTCTCCGGCGAAGAGGCTGAAAAGCCGCTCGGCGCTCTATCGGGCGGCGAGCGCCGCCGGCTCGGGCTGGCGCTCCTCGTGCAGTCGGGCGCGAACGTGCTCGTGCTCGACGAGCCCACCAACCATCTCGACGTCGAGAGCCGTGAGGCCCTGGAGGACGCCTTGCGAGCCTTTCCCGGCTCGCTCCTGCTCGTCTCCCACGACCGCGCGCTGCTCGACGCGGTGGGCACGCGGACGATCGCCGTCGAGGACGGACGGCTGCGCTCCTACGCCGGAGGATGGGCGGAGTACCTGCGCGAGCGCGAGGCGCGACGCGCGCAGCCGGCGAAGGCGCTCGCGAACGCGCATCCGCCGGCGCCGCTGGCAGCATTGGCGGGCGAGCGGCCGCAGCGGTCAAAGAACGCACGGCGTGCGGCACGCGAGCTGGAAGGGGAGATCGAGGCGGCCGAGGTCGCCCTCGCCGAGGTGGAGAGCGAGCTGGCGGACCCGGCCGCGTGGGTGGGGGCCGATCGTGCCGAGCGGTCCTCCGCACGCCACGGTGACGCCAAGCGTCGTGTGGAGGAGCTCTACGCGCGCTGGGAGCGGACGGCGGGCTAGCGCGGGCCCTTCACGGCCTGTTCACGCCGGGATCACAACCTGAAAACATCTGCTTTGCAGGGATTGTTCACGCTCCAATCATGGGGAAGGGAGCCAACGGGCGCAACGGGCGTCCGGTCGTTGCGCGCGCAGCTTCGGTTGTGGATCATGCCGTTGCGCCCGTTGCACTTGGTCTCAACGTCCCCGTCGGCTGGTGGCCCGTCGCGCCACTGGCCAAGAGCTTCGAGGCGGCCGGCTTTCGATGGGTGCAGGTCCACACCCCTCCCCGGGAGATCCTCTGCCAGGCCGGGTCGGCGGCCCGGCATGCGGCCCGGCTCCGGGCCGCGCTGGACATCTGCCGCTTGGCCCTCGTGCTGCACGCGCCCGACGACCTCAGCGCCGGCACCCCCGACCACGATCGCGCCCTCGACGGCCTGATCGAGTACGCGGCCGCGACGCGCGCGCAGTACGTCGTCTACCACGGCGTCAACTTCCGCGTGGCCGACGGCGGGCACGGCGCCGCTCGCATGGCCACCCGGGCCGAGCGCGAGCTCGAGTCGCTGTCCGCGCGACTGCCGCGGATCGCGCAGGCGGGGTTCACGCTGGCGATCGAGAACCTGGCCCCGGTGTGGCCGGGGCCACCGCGGCTCTGCCACTCCCCGGAACGCGTCCGGGAGCTGGTCGGCAGTCTCGCGTCCCCGAATGTGGGCATGACGTTTGACATCGGTCACGCCCACATCACGGCCGACCAGCTTGGCGGCGACCTCGGGCCGAGCCTGGAGGCGGTCCGGGATGACGTCGTGCTGTTCCACGTTCATGACAACTTCGGCGCGCGGCGCAAGGCGGGCGCTCCTGCCGGACTGGAGCCGCTGCGCCTGGATCTGCACCTAGCGCCCGGAGCGGGGAGCGTGCCATGGGATTCGCTTGCCCCGACGCTGGTTCACCACAGCGCACCGCTGCTGCTGGAGGTCCACCCGCCGCATCGCCCCGAGCCGCTCAGCCTGGCCACGGTCACGGCCGAGCTGCTGCGGCCGCGGCGGGCATCGCTCGCCGCCTTGCCTCCGGCGCTCGTGCGCCGGCCGGAGCAGACCCTGCCGCTCGGGTAAGCCGCCTACCGATCCGAGTCGGCAGCGCGTGCGTCGCGCGCTGTTTGACCCGCAGGACGCAGGGTAAGCAACAGCCGCCACGAATGGCTGTGGTCTTGACCCTTCGCTTCTGGAAGCACAAGCCCCGCCCCGTCGCGGCGCCTCTCCCCGCGGCGTGGTCGCTCACGCTTCCGGGCTGGGCGACGCGTCCGCCCCCGCCTCGCTGACCTGCGCGAAGTGCACGTCGCGGGGAGGGTCGACCGACCACCGGCC
>JBBSIW010000259.1:0-4060 GCA_038231895.1 Solirubrobacterales bacterium
CGCCGATCTCGAGCAGTTCGCGTATGTGGCCTCCCACGACCTCTCCGAGCCCTTGCGCATGGTCTCGGGGTTCGTGCAGCTGCTGGCAAAGCGCTACCACGGCAAGTTGGACGCCGACGCCGACGAGTTCATCGGCTACGCGGTCGAAGGCGTGAACCGCATGCAGGAGCTGATCGATGACCTGCTCACGTTCTCGCGCATCGGTCGCGACGGGCGCGAATCCGTCGACGTCGACCTGGTGTCGGTGGCCCAACGTGCGCTCAAGGCGCTCTCGACCCAGGTTGCCGAGACCGGCGCCACCGTGGAGGTCGGCAGCCTGCCCACCGTACGGGGCAACCAGCGCGAGCTCTCTCAGCTGTTTCAGAACCTCCTCTCGAACGGACTCAAGTTTCGGGGGACCGCGGCGCCCCGGATCCTGGTCACGTCGCAGCCCGACGAGCACGAGGAGAGCGCCGGCGCGCAGTGGGAGGTCTCGGTCGCCGACAACGGCATCGGCATCGCACCCCGCCATGCGGAGCGCATCTTCAAGATGTTCCAGCGCCTGCACATGCGCGATCTCTATCCCGGTACGGGGATCGGCCTTCCCATCTGCAAGAAGGTGGTCGAGCACCACGATGGCCGCATCTGGGTTGAGCCCAACCCGGGAGGCGGCACCGTGTTCAAGTTCACCCTGCCGACGGTCGAAAGCGACGCACGATGAAAGCGACGCGCGGACGGGCGATACAGATCCTGCTCGTTGAGGACAGCCCCGGAGACGTTCGGCTGACGGAGGAGATCCTGCGCGATGCGAAGATCGCCAACGATCTGCACGTCGTCACCGACGGCGAGGATGCGATGGACTTCCTGCGCGGCAGCGGTGCACACGCCGACGCGCCCCGACCCGACGTGATGCTGCTCGATCTGAACCTGCCGCGCAAGGATGGCCGCGAGGTGCTGGCCGAGATCAAGGCCGACCCGATGCTGCGACGCATTCCCGTGATCGTCTTGACCACGTCGTCCGCGGACGAGGACGTGCTGCACTCCTATGACCTCAACGCCAACTGCTACATCACCAAGCCCATCGACCTCGACGAGTTCATCTCGGTCGTGCGATCGATCGAGGACTTCTGGTTGAGCATCGTCCGCCTGCCGCCGCCGTGATCCCGCCGGGGAAGGACAACGGGCACGTGCACCAGGTTCGACTTCTGTTGGTGGAGGACAACCCCGGGGATGCGCTGCTGGTGCGAGAGATGCTCCACAACGCGCTCGACGAGCCCTTCGAGCTCGTCCACGTCCTCACGCTGGGCGAGGCCCAGCGTGAGCTGGCCGATGGCGGAGCCGTGTGCATACTGCTCGACCTCTCCCTGCCCGACGTGGACGGAGTGGATGCCGTCACCCGAACCCAGGCGGCGGCGCCCGACGTTCCAATCGTCGTGCTCACCGGCCTCGACGACGAGCGCCTGGCGCTCAACGCCGTGCAGCAGGGCGCCCAGGACTACCTGATCAAGGGCCGCGTGGACGAGCTGCTCATCGGCAGGTCCATCCGCTACGCGATCGAGCGCAAGCGCGCCGAGGTCCAGCTCTCCCATCAGGCGCTTCATGACCCGCTCACCGCCCTGCCCAATCGCACGCTCTTCCTCGACCGACTCGAGCTCGCCCTGGCCCGGTCGCAGCGCCGCCCGTCGGCCGTGGCCGTGCTCTTTCTCGACGTCGACCGCTTCAAGGTGGTCAACGACTCGCTCGGCCACAGCGCCGGGGACCGGCTGCTCGTCGACGTGGCGCGGCGCCTCCAGGACGTGCTGCGCCCGGGCGACACCGTCGCGCGCTTCGGCGGGGACGAGTTCACGATCCTCTGCGACGACATCGACGGCGAGCGCGATGCCGTCCAGATCGCCGAGCGCGTGGCCGAGGCGGTGGGCGCCCCATTCGTGCTCGAGAACACCGAGGCCTTCCTCACGGCAAGCGTTGGCATCGCCCTGACCGACGGCAAGAATCAGCGCGCCGAGAGTCTGATCCGCGACGCCGACTCGGCGATGTACCGCGCCAAGGAGCGTGGGAAGTCGCGCTATGAGCTCTTCGACTCGGTGATGCGGGCGCGTGCGGTCGAGCGGCTGGAGATCGAGAACGCCCTTCACCGTGCGCTCGAGCGTGGGGAGTTTCGCCTGCGCTATCAGCCGGCCGTGGACCTGGCCACCGGAAGGGTGGTCGGCGTGGAGGCCCTCGCGCGTTGGCAGCACCCGGTCCGCGGCCTGCTCGAGCCCGAGGCCTTCATCGGCGCAGCGGAGGAGACTGGCCTGATCATCGGCCTCGGCGCGTGGGTCCTGCAGGAGGCCTGCCGCCAGTGGCACGCTTGGGAGGCGGCAGGCGCTGTCGTCCCGCGGATGTCTGTGAACCTCTCGGCGCGCCAGCTGGCCCAGCCCGACATCGCAGAGGTCGTGGCCCAGGTGCTGGCCGATACAGAGACCGACCCCAGCTCGCTGTCGTTGGAGATCACCGAGTCCACGATCGTCGAGGACGAGCGGTCCGCGATCGCCGCCTTGTACGCCCTCAAGGCCCAAGGAGTGGCCATCGGGCTCGACGACTTCGGCACCGGGTACGCCTCCTTGAGCCTGCTCAAGCAGCTACCGGTCGACGTGCTCAAGGTGGACCGCTCCTTCGTCGCCGGCTTCGGCGTCGATCCCAAGGACGCGCCCATCGTCTCGGCCATCGTCGGCCTGGCCCGCGACCTCGGGCTGACCGTGATCGCCGAAGGCGTCGAGCACAGCGATCAGGTCTACGCCCTGCGCGCAATGGGCTGTAAGTACGCCCAGGGCTTCTACTTCGCGCGTCCGCTGCCCGCCGAGCAGGTGACTGCCTCCCTCCTGGCCGGTCGGCTGAAGGTCGGGGACCCGATCGCCTGAGCACAGGCGGCTGGACGGGTCTGGACGGATACGGGAAGATCGCGCCGTGTCCGACGTCGTCATGCCGCGCCTCTCCGACTCGATGGAGGAGGGCACGATCCTGCGCTGGCTCAAGCACGAGGGCGAGCCCGTCAATCGCGGCGACGAGCTCGTCGAGATCGAGACCGACAAGGCCACCATGACCTATGAGGCCGACGAGGGTGGCACGCTCTCGATCGTCGCCCCCGAGGGCGCCACCCTGCCCATCGGCGAGGTCATCGCCCGGATCGCGGCCGCCGGGGCTCCGGACAGCGGCGGCGACCCGGGCCCGAGCGCCCCGCCGGTGCCGAGCCCGTCGCCCGCGCCCCACGCACCAGCACCGCATCCCCCGGCCGCGGCCGCTGTCCCCGCGCCGAGCGTCCGGGCCGCGGCGGTCGACAATCCCGAGCGGATCAAGGCGTCGCCCGTCGCACGCCGGATCGCCCGCGCCGCGGGGGTGGACATCACGACGCTCAGCGGCTCAGGGCCCGGCGGCCGAATCATCAAGGCCGACGTGGAGGGCGCGGCACCGTCTGCACGCGCTGCACCCGCTGCACCCGAGGTCGCGGCGCCGACACCGGCGCCCGCCCCGACATCCGCCACGCCCGACGGAGGGACCGCCAAGGGCGAGACCCGCATCGAGGAGCCGACCCGGGCCCAGCAGGTGGTGGCACGACGCATGGCCGAGGCGAAGGCCACCGTGCCCGAGTTCACCCTGCAGGCCGAGATCGACATGGAGCGGGCCGTGGACGTGCGAGCCCAGCTCAAGGCGGTCGCCGGGGAGAACAGCGTGGTGCCCACCTACAACGACCTGATCGTCAAGGCGTGCTCGCTGGCCCTTCGCGACTTCCCGCGCGCCAACGCCGCCTACCGCGACGGGCGCTTCGAGCTCTTCTCGCGGGTCAATGTCGGTGTCGCGGTGGCGGCGGCGGACTCGCTCGTCGTGCCTGTCGTCTTCGATGCCGACCGCCGCGGGTTAGGCGACATCGCGGCTGCGACCCGCGCATTGGCGGCGCGAGTGCGCGAGGGCACCGTCACGCCGCCCGAGCTCTCCGGGGCCACATTCACCGTGTCCAACCTCGGCATGTATGGCATCACGAGCTTCACCGCGATCATCAACCCGCCCCAGGCGGCGATCCTCGCCGTCGGCGGACTCGAGCCCA
>JBBSIW010000260.1:0-4060 GCA_038231895.1 Solirubrobacterales bacterium
CATCTTCGGCGCCATCGCCTGCCTCACCCTGATCCCCGGGCAGGCCACGTTCCTGGGCAACCTGTACGCGTTCGGCGCGATGCTCTCCTTCACCATCGCCCACGCCGCGGTCATCCGCCTGCGCACCAAGGAGCCCGATCGCCGGCGTCCCTATCGCGGGCCGGGCAACCTGCAGATCTTCGGCAGGGACCTGCCGCTGTTCGCCGTGCTGGGCGCCGCCGGCACCGGGATCGCCTTCCTCACCGTCACCCTCCTGCACACCGACGTGGCGCTGGCCGGGATCGGATGGCTGCTCATCGGCGTGGCCGTCTACGTCGTCTACCGGCGCACGCAGGCCCTGGACCTCACCACGACCACCAAGGTGGCCATCCCCGCCCCGGTCACCGACCGCGAGGCCGAGTACGAGTCCATCCTGGTGGCGCTGAACGAGGGGACCTACGCCCGCGAGGCCGTCGCCACCGCGGTGAGGCTGGCCGCGCGGCGCCGGCGGGGCATTCACGTGCTGGTGACGATCACGGTGCCCAACAGCGTGCCGGTCGACGCGGAGCTGCCCGAGCAGGAGGCCGAGGCGCAGGCGCTGATCGAGCAGGCCAAGGTGGTGGGGGGCCGCCGGGTCTCGGGGCATTGGGAGAAGGTGCGCATCGGACAGGCCGGGCGGCGGATCATCGAGGAGGCGCGCGAGATGCGGGCGCGGGCCATCGTCATGCCGCTGACCCAGCGCGCGGGGGCGACCACGCTGTTCTCCAAGACGGTCGAGACGGTGCTGGCGGAGCGTCCCTGCCGGGTGATCATCGAGTCCGGCCCGGGTGAGGGCCGCTCGGTCCGCGCGGAGGTCGCAGGGGTCTGATGCCCACGCCCCGGCAAGCTCATCGCACCGCCACGGGCGTGCTGTCGCTGGCCATGGTCGGCGTCGGGGTCGCGCTGATCGCGAGCACGCTGGTGCGGGGGGGAGGCCCGCTAGCGGTCGGGGTCCTCATCGGCGTGCTGTTCTGCGCGCTGGGCGCCGGGCGGCTCTACCTCCAGCGGCGCACGCCCGATGCCTGACCGCGGCGAGCGCGGGCAGCGCGCGGACCGCACGCTGCGCCGCACCCTGGGCTCCCCGGCGCTGTTCGGCCTCGTCTACACGACGCTGGCGGCGGCGCTGTACTACTCGCTGGGCGTGGTCGCCGACCACGCGCTGGGCGCCACGCCGTTGGTCTTCCTGGCGGCGGCGCTGTTCTTCGTCCTCTCGGTGCTCACCTACATGGAGGGGGCCTCGCTGCACCAGGAGCGGGGCGGCTCGACGGTGTTCGCGCGCCACGCGTTCAACGAACTGTGGAGCTTCGTCACGGGTTGGGCCCTGCTGCTCGACTACGTGATCCTGATCGCGATCACGGCGTTCACCGCGACCAACTACCTGGCCGCCTTCTGGGGGCCGCTGGGACGGGGGGCCGCCGAGTCGCTGGTGGCCATCGCCATCATCGCCGCCGTCGCTGCCGTGAACGTCTACGGCCTCACCGCCGAGCGGCTGCGCCGCCTGATCGGCCTCGCGGCGCTGGACCTCCTGCTCCAGCTCACCGTGATCGTCCTCGGGCTGGTGCTGGTGTTCAGCCCGGGGAAGGTCTTCGATCCGATCGACCTCGGCCACATGCCCTCCTGGACCGACGTGCTCTTCGCGCTGACCATCGCCGCCGCGGCGGCCACCACCGGGCTCGAGTCCTCCTCGGGCCTGGCCGGCGAGGTCAGGATCAGCCGCCTGGGCCTGCGCCGCCTGGTGGCGGCGCGGACGGCCAGCGTCGTGGTGCTCTACGTCGGGCTCGCCGCCGTCGCGCTGGCCGCGCTCCCCGTGGTCGGCGGCCACACGGCGCTGGGCGGCGGCGACCAGGACGCTCCGCTGCTCGGCATCGTCGGGGCCTACAGCCCCGGCACGGCGCTGCCCGACGTCCTGCGCTACCTCGTGGGCGGCCTGGGCGCGCTGCTGCTCGTGGCCGCGGCCAACTCGGCCATGCTCGGACTGGCGCGCCTGTCCTACTCCCTGGCCACCAATCGCCAGATCCCCAGCCTGGTCGGGCGCCTACATCCAACCCGCTCTACGCCGATCGTGGCCATCATCGGGGCGGCGGGGATGGCGGCGGTCCTCGTGCTCCCGCAGAGCCTCGACCTCCTGCTGGGCATCTTCACCTTCGGCCTGCTGCTCTCGCAGACGATCGCCCACGCCTCGGTGTGCGTGTTGCGCTACCGCGAGCCCAATCGCGACCGCCCCTACCGCATCCCCGGCTCGATCCGGGTGGGCGGTGGGCTGCTGCCGCTGCCAGCGGTGCTCGGCGGGCTGCTGGCCGGGGGGGGCTGGATCGCGGTCATCGTCGTGCACGCCCCGGCGCGGCTGGTCGGCCTGCTGTGGATGGCCGCGGGGCTGGCGCTGTACGTGACCTACCGCAAGACCCAGGACAAGCCGGTGTTCAAGCGCGTGACCGTCCCCGCGGGCGCGCTCACCGGTGATCGCGAGGCCACCGAGTACGGCTCGATCCTCGTGCCGCTGCTGGGGACCCCGCTCGACGACGACATCATCCAGACCGCGGGCCGGCTGGCCGGCGAGGAGGAGGAGGGCGAGGCGGCCGTGATCGAGGCGCTGTGGGTGTTCGAGATCCCGATGTCGCTGCCGATCGACGCCGCGCTTCCCGAGCAGCGATTGGAGCAGGCGCGCAAAGCCCTGGCCCGCGCCAAGGCGGTGGGGGAGGAGTACGAGGGCGTCCAGGTGGCGACGGCCACGGTGCGGGCGCGCCGCACCGGCCAGGCGATCGTCGACGAGGCCGCCCGGCGCGACGTAGAGGTGATCGTGCTGGCCGCCGAGGAGCCCTCCCGCGTGCGCGGCGGCGCGCTGCTCGGCGGACGCGGCGGCCCGCGTGACAACTTCGTCGGCGACGTCACCCGCCAGGTGGTGGGCAAAGCGCCCTGCCGCGTCATCCTCACCGCCCCCGCGGCCGACGCCACACCGACCGACGACGGTGGTGAGCGCGGGGCGACCCCGCGCTAGAGTTGCGCGATGTTCCTGGTCATCGTGGGGGTGGGCCGTGTCGGCTCCGCGGTCGCGCGGTGGGCCATCGCCGAGGGCCACGAGGTGTCCGTGCTCGACGAGGACCCCCTGTCGCACGCGCGCCTGGAGACCGACCTCGAGGGCAGTTGGGAGGAGGCCGGCGGCCGGTTCACGGTTGGCACCGGGCTCGAGCTCGACGCGCTGCTGGAGGCGGGGATCGAGGAGGCCGACGTGTTCATCGCCTCCACTGACGGCGACAACACCAACCTGGTCGTCGCCCAGATAGCGCAGAAGCGCTTCAACATCGACAACGTGATCGTCCGCGTGCTCGACCCGCGTCGCGCCGAGTGGTACCGCGGCCAGGGACTCAACACGATCTGCCCGACGCAGGTGGCGATCGAGATGCTCGAGCAGGCGGTCATGGCGTCGTGACCGCGTTCGCCTCGAGGGCCCGTCCATGTATGTGATCATCGCCGGCGCCGGCAAGGTCGGCTGGAACCTCGCCCGCGAGCTGATCGACAAGGGCCACGAGGTCACGCTGCTCGAGAGTCTGCGGCGCCGCTACCTCGTCGTCGAGCAGGAGCTCGAGCATGCCGTGCAGTACGGCGACGCCAGCGAGCTGTGGGTGCTCGAGCGTGCCGGGATCAAGCGGGCCGACCTGGTGATCGCGGTGACCGGGGACGACGAGGACAACATCCTGATCTGCCAGGTGGCCCGCGAGAAGTACGGCGTGGACCGCATCGTCTCCCGCGTCAACAATCCGCGCAACCTCCAGCACTTCAAGCTCCTGGGCATCGCGCCCGCCGTCTCGGCGACCGATCTCATCCTTCGCCTGATCGAGCACGAGGTGCCCCAGTACGGGCTCGTGCACCTGCTCGACCTGGCCGGGGATCGGCTGGAGATCATCGAGCTCCAGGTCCCGGACGGCTGCCCGGTGGTGGGCCGGCGCGTGTGCGACGTGGACATGCCCGAAGGCAGCCTGATCATCTCCATCCTCCGGGAGGGCGGCGGCTTCGTGCCCAAGGGCGAGTCGGTGATCGAGAGCGG